>NZ_JAMRYM010000011.1:0-55459 GCF_023743255.1 Rathayibacter rubneri
GCCCTCGGCGCGGGCGCGCTCCGCCGCCCGCCAGCCGAGCAGTGCGCCGACCTCGTTGCCGGTCAGGCGGCGGAACCCCTCCGGAGCGCTCGCGTCAGGGATCGCGGCGGCGAACCGGTCGGCATCGGGGTCGTTCGCGACGATCAGATCGGCTCGCCCGGTGCGCGCGGTGGCGAAGGCGAGATCCAGAGCCCCCTCCTCCTCCGGGTTCGGGAACGCGACCGTGGGGAACGCGGGGTCGGGATCGATCTGCTCCACGACGACCAGCGGCTCGTCGAAGTCGGCCGCGGACAGCACGCGGTGCGCGGTCTCCCAGCCGACGCCGTGCATCGCCGTGTAGACGACGCGCAGGGGCGTGCTCTGCCGTCCTACTCCGGCCGTGGCGTCGATGTAGGCGGTCACGACGCTCTCGTCGGCCGTGCGGTACTCGCCGCGCGGCAGGTCCGTCACGCGTCGGGTCCGCGCCACGTCGAGGATCCTCTCGGCGATCTCGCCGTCGACCGGCGGCACGATCTGCGAGCCGTCGTCCGCGCCTCCGAGGTACACCTTGTAGCCGTTGTCCTGGGGCGGATTGTGGCTCGCGGTGACCATCACGCCGGCGTCGGCCCGCAGGTGGCGCACGGCGAAGGCGAGCACCGGGGTGGGCAGCAGGCGCGGCAGGAGCACCGCGTCGACGCCCGCTCCGGCCATCAGCGCGGCGGAGTCCTCGGCGAAGATCCTCGAGTTCTTCCGGCCGTCGTAGCCGATGACGACGACGGGACGCCCGGTGCCCCGGGCGAGGAGGTGCTCGGCGAGGCCGACGGCGGCCTGCGAGACCAGCACGCGGTTCATCCGGTTGGACCCGGCGGCGATCGCACCCCGCAGACCCGCCGTGCCGAAGGCGAGGCGGGAGCCGAAGCGGTCCTCGAGCTCGGCGGACGCCTCCGCGTCCCCGGCCTCGTCGGCGACCAGCAGGCGCACGAGCTCCTCGCGGGTCTCAGCGTCGGGGTCCTGAGCCAGCCAGTCCTCGGCGAGGGAGCGGATCGCGGCGCTCACAGGGTCCCCGTGATGCCCGCGAGCAGGCGGGCGAGATCGTCCTCGGCGTTCCGACCCGCCTCGAGGACCTCCTCGTGGCTCAGAGCCGTCTTCTGGATGCCGGCGGCGAGGTTGGTGATCAGCGACATGCCGAGCACCTCCATCCCCGCCTCGCGAGCGGCGATGGCCTCGAGGGCCGTCGACATGCCGACGATGTGACCGCCCATGATCCGTGCCATCTGCACCTCGGCGGGCGTCTCGTAGTGCGGTCCGCGGAACTGGACGTAGACGCCCTCGTCGAGCTCGGCGCGCGTCTCGCGGGCGAGCGCGCGCAGGCGGGAGGAGTAGAGGTCGGTGAGGTCGACGAACGTCGCCCCCTCCAGCGGGGAGTCGGCGGTGAGGTTGATGTGGTCGCTGATGAGCACCGGGGTCCCCGGCGTCCAGTGCTCCTTGATGCCGCCCGCGCCGTTGGTGAGGATCATCACCGAGGCGCCGGTCGCGGCCGCGGTGCGCACGCTGTGGGCGACGCGGCGGACGCCGTAGCCCTCGTAGTAGTGGGTGCGGGCGCCGATGATGAGCGCGCGCCTGCCCGTGGGCAGGAGGACGGAGCGGAGCGTGCCGCCGTGGCCGTGCACGGCCGGCTTCGAGAAGCCGAGGATCTCGGTCGCGTCGACGGTGGCGGTCGTCTCGCCGATCAGGTCGGCGGCCTTGCCCCAGCCGCTGCCGAGGGTGAGGGCGATGTCGTGCTTCTCGACGCCCGTCGCCTCGGCGATCTGAGCGGCGGCGTCACGGGCGATCGCGAAAGGATCGGCATCGGCGGAATCGAGCGGATTCGGGGTCTGGTCGGCCATTCCCCCACCCTATCCACGGCCCGCGGGAAGGTCCGAGCGTCGAGGGCGCCGAGCCGGGCGCCGCGCCGATTGGGTGAACTCCCAGCGACGGAGGACAATGGGAGTCATGGCTTACGAGTTCGAGCGCACGCAGAGGATCGCCGTACTCGGAGGGGGACCCGGGGGCTACGAAGCCGCCATCGCCGGCGCGCAGCTGGGCGCCGAGGTCACGCTCGTCGAGCGCGTCGGAGTGGGCGGCTCGGCCGTCATCACCGACGTCGTCCCGTCGAAGTCGCTGATCGCGACCGCCGAGGCGACCAACGCGATCGGCGAGGCCGCCGATCTCGGCGTGCAGTTCTTCACCCGGTCCGAGCAGACGAACAAGCCGGTCCGACCCGAGGTGGCCGTGAACCTGGCCACCGTCAACAAGCGGCTGCTCGGTCTGGCGCGCCAGCAGTCCGAGGACATGCGGGCGAACCTCGTGCACCACGGCGTGCGCATCGTCTCGGGCGACGGTCGCCTCGACGGCTCGAACGCCCTCATCGTCTCGACAGCGCCGGGCGAGGAGGGCATGGACTTCGACCGCATCGAGGCCGACACGATCGTCGTCTCGGTCGGCGCCAGCCCCCGCGTCCTGCCCGCTGCGGCGCCCGACGGCGAGCGGATCATGAGCTGGACGCAGCTCTACAACCTCAAGACCGTTCCCGAGCACCTGATCGTCGTCGGCTCCGGAGTGACCGGCGCCGAGTTCGCCTCCGCATACCGCGCCCTGGGCGCGAAGGTCACGCTGATCTCGTCCCGCGACCAGGTGCTGCCCGGTGAGGACGCCGACGCGGCCGCCGTCATCGAGAACGTCTTCAAGCGCAACGGCATGACCGTGCTCTCCAAGTCCCGCGCCGACCGGGTCGAGCGGACCGAGAAGGGCGTCCGCGCCGTGCTCTCCGACGGCCGCGTCGTCGAGGGCTCGCACTGCCTGATGGCCGTCGGCTCCGTGCCGAACACGGCCGGCATCGGCCTCGAGGAGGCGGGCGTCCAGCTGACGGAGTCGGGCCACATCCGCGTCAACCGCGTCGCCCGCACCAGCGTCCCGTCGATCTACGCGGCCGGGGACTGCACGACCTTCCTCCCGCTCGCCTCCGTCGCGGCCATGCAGGGACGCACGGGAGTGTTCCACGCGATGGGCGACGCCGTGAACCCCACCGAGGTGCGCAACGTCGCCGCGAACATCTTCACCCAGCCCGAGATCGCGACGGTCGGCTGGAGCCAGCGCGAGATCGAGGAGGGCATCGCGCAGGGCGAGATCTACAAGCTCCCCCTCGCCGCGAACCCGCGCGCGAAGATGATGGGCATCCGCGACGGCTTCGTGAAGCTCTTCGCCCGCACCGGCTCCGGCACCGTCATCGGAGGCGTCATCGTCGCCCCGAAGGCGAGCGAGCTGATCTTCCCCCTCGCCCTCGCCGTCGAGCACAGGCTCACCGTCGACCAGGTCGCCCGCGCCTTCACCGTGTACCCGAGCCTCACCGGCTCGATCTCGGACGCGGCGCGTGCCATGCACATCGTGAGCTGAAAGCTCACGATGTGCGGTCCGTCTTCTGAGCCGCCCCCTGTGCGGCTCAGCGCGGTCGGCTGAGTGGGTGGGGGCGTTCTGCAGAGCGGGTCGCGTCGCGCTGCTTCGAATCGCTGACACGCGATCGGCTGCCTTCTTCTGAGCCGCCCCTGTGCGGCTCAGCGCGGTCGGCTGAGTGGGTGGGGGCGTTCTGCAGCGCGGGTCGCGTCGCGCTGCCTCGAATCGCTCGCACGCGATTCTCATACGCGCGCTCGTGCAGGGTCGGCGATCCGGCGGCTCGCCACTGGTGGTTCCGGAACGAAGGGCGAGAGCGCGGATCGAGGCGTTCGGCCGTCCGATAGATCGCGATCGCGATGCGGAACGAGAGCCGGGAGTCGGGCTCGGGCGGCATCGTGGCTGACGGGCAGTCTCGGCTGAGGTTCTGCACCTGACGGGTTCGATCGTCGACCGGCATGGCCTCCGCTGACGGGCGGACGCGCGCCCGGGCTCCGCCCGAGGCTCTCGCCCGTACCCCGCCTCGGACTGCCGTCACCGCTGACCGGGGCGGCGCCGCCGCCTTCTGCTGATCGAGTAGCCCGCGCAGCGGGCGTATCGAGATCCACGGGCGACGGACGCGCGGGAGCGACGACCCCCGCGCGACGGACGCGCGTCAGACGATCTGCAGGAGGACGTGGCCCGCGGAGACCGTCGTGCCCGCCTCGGCGGCCAGGCCTGTCACGACGCCGTCCTTGTGCGCCGTGAGCGGCTGCTCCATCTTCATCGCCTCGAGCACGACGACGAGGTCGCCCGCCACGACGCTGTCGCCCTCGGCGACGGCCACCTTGACGATGGTCGCCTGCATCGGCGAGGTGACCGAGTCGCCCGTCACGGTGCTGACGGAGCCCGACCCGCGGCGCTTGGGGGCGCTCGCCGCCGAGGCCGAGCGCACCGGTCCCGAGCGCATCAGGTCGCCCGGCAGCGACACCTCGACGCGGCGCCCGTCGACCTCGACGACCACGCTCTGACGCGCGGCGGCCTCCGGTGCCGCTCCCGGCTCACCGCTCCACGGCTCGATCGTGTTGTCGAACTCGGTCTCGATCCAGCGCGTGTAGATCGAGAACGGGGCGTCGCCCTCGGGCGCGAAAGCGGGGTCGCGCACGATCGCGCGGTGGAAGGGCAGGACCGTCGGCAGACCGGTCACCTCGAACTCCTCGAGGGCGCGGCGCGAGCGCTCGAGCGCCTCGGCGCGGGTGCTGCCGGTGACGATCAGCTTCGCGAGCAGCGAGTCGAACGAGCCCGAGATCACATCGCCCGACACCACGCCGGAGTCGACGCGCACGCCGGGTCCGCCCGGCGCCTTGAAGACGTGCACGGGGCCGGGGGCGGGCAGGAAGCCGCGTCCCGCGTCCTCGCCGTTGATGCGGAACTCGAAGGAGTGGCCGCGGGGAGCCGGGTCGTCGTAGTCGAGGACGCCGCCCTCGGCGAGGCGGAACTGCTCGCGGACGAGGTCGATGCCCGTGATCTCCTCCGAGACGGGGTGCTCGACCTGGAGCCGGGTGTTGACCTCGAGGAACGAGACGGTGCCGTCCTTGCCCACGAGGAATTCGCACGTGCCGGCGCCCTGGTAGCCGACCTCGCGGAGGATCGCCTTGGACGCGCGGTAGAGCTCGGCGTTCTGCTCATCCGTGAGGAAGGGCGCGGGCGCCTCCTCGACGAGCTTCTGGTGACGGCGCTGGAGCGAGCAGTCGCGGGTGGAGACGACGACCACGTTGCCGTGGGCGTCCGCCAGGCACTGGGTCTCGACGTGCCGGGGCTGGTCGAGGTACTTCTCGACGAAGCACTCGCCGCGGCCGAAGGCGGCGACCGCCTCACGGGTGGCGGAGGCGAACATCTCCTCGACCTCGTCGCGCTCGCGGGCGACCTTGAGGCCGCGACCGCCGCCTCCGAAGGCAGCCTTGATGGCGACGGGCAGACCGTGCTGGTCGACGAACTCGAGCACCTCGGCGGCGCCCGAGACGGGGTTCAGGGTGCCCGGGGCCAGCGGCGCGCCGACCTTCTCGGCCACGTGGCGCGCCGACACCTTATCGCCGAGGCGCTCGATGGCGTCGGGGCTCGGGCCGATCCAGACGAGCCCGGCGTCGATGACGGCGCGGGCGAAGTCGGCGTTCTCGGCGAGGAAGCCGTAGCCGGGGTGGACCGCGTCGGCGCCGGAGCGGCGGGCGACCGAGAGGAGCTTCTCGATGACGAGGTAGGTCTCGGCGCTCGTGGTGCCGCCGAGGGCGTACGACTCGTCGGCGAGGCGGCTGTGCACCGCGTCGCGGTCCTGGTCGGCGTAGACGGCGACGGACGCGATACCGCTGTCGCGGGCGGCTCGGATGACTCGGACGGCGATCTCGCCTCGGTTGGCGATGAGCACCTTCGTAATACGCGACATGGTTCCCCACCCTAGGGGGCCGCTCGGCGATGCCCGTGGCGGCTCACCACAAAGAAGAGCGGGGGCTTCGTCGGTTCCTCACAACCCCCGCGGAGTCACCGGTTCCAGAGCGCCGTCCACGGCACGCCCAGCTCGCGCACGAGCGAGCGGAGGGTCGGCACGGACATGCCGACGACGGTCGACGGGTCGCCCTCGATCCGCGAGATGAACCCGGCACCGCGCCCGTCGATGGTGAACGCCCCGGCCACCTCGAGCGGCTCCCCGGTGGCGATGTAGGCGTCGATCTCGTCGTCCTCGATGTCGGCGGCGAAGTGCACGGCCGCGGAGGTGACCGCACCGGTCTCGCCGCGGATCCGTCCGCCGCGGTGGTCGATCAGCCAGTGACCCGAGTGGAGGCGCCCCTCCCTGCCGCGCTGGGCCCGCCAGCGCTCGCGCGCCCGCTCGGGCTCGTGCGGCTTGCCGTGCACCACGCCGTCGAGCACGAAGGCGGAGTCGCCGCCCAGCACGAGACCGTCGATCTCCGGTCCGAGGACGGCGCGGGCCTTCGCCCGAGCGAGGAGCGCGACGGTCTCGTCGGCGTCGAGCGGCGCACCCGTCTCCTCCTCGGCGCGGGCGACTGCGGCGGGCTCGTCGACCTCGGAGGGCACGACCAGCGGCTCGATGCCCGAGGCCCGCAGCAGCGCCAGGCGCGCGGGGGAGGTGGAGGCGAGGTAGAGGCGCATGCGTGCTCCCTGCGGCCGGGCCCCCGCTGTGGGATGCTCGATGGATGTCGAAGTCCGCGCCCCGCACACCCGCCCGTCCCACCGAGGACGACGGCGTGCTCGGGACGCAGGTCGAGCTCGAGATTAGCAACGTGGCCCACGGCGGCGTGTTCGTCGCCCGCCACGAGGGCCGGGTCGTCTTCGTCCCCGACGTGCTCCCCGGGGAGCGGGTGCGCGCCCGCATCAGCGAGGTGCGCCACGACAGCTTCTGGCGCGCCGACGCCCTCGAGGTGCTCGAGGCCTCGCCGCACCGTGTGCCGCACGTGTGGCCGGAGGCCGCCATCGAGCGCCGTCCGGAGGATCGCGTCGGCGGAGCCGAGTTCGGGCACGCGGCGCTGGAGCACCAGCGCACGCTCAAGCGGATGGTCCTCGAGGACGCCTTCTCGCGCTTCGCCCGACGTGAGGTCAGCGTCGAGGTCTCGGCGATCGCGGGTGACGACGACACGCGGGGCCTGGGCTGGCGCACGAGGAACCGCCTGCACGTCGACGACGAGGGCAGGGTCGGCCCCTACGCCTCCCGCAGCCACCACGTCGTCGCGGTGGAGAGCCTGCCGCTCGCGACCGCGGCCTCCTCCGCCGCCGCGCCCCTCGCCGATCGGCTCGCACCCGGCTCCGTCGTCGATCTCGTCGATGCCGCCGGCTCCGACGGCGCGGCCGTCCTCGTGCACGACCCCTCCGACAAGCGCGCGCGCCGTGATCGGACCGTCGTCACCGAGTTCGTCGCCGACCGCACCTTCCGCGTCGATCGCGCCGGCTTCTGGCAGGTGCACCGCGGTGCCGCCACGGCGCTGTTCGACGCCGTGCAGTCGGCCCTCGACATCGAGCTGAGCGATCCGCGAGCGGCGAACCACGACCTCTACGGCGGAGTCGGCCTGCTCGCGGCCGCGCTCGCCGACCGGCTCGGCGCCGGCGTCCGCGTGACGAGCGTCGAGAGCGACTCCCGCGCCACCGAGCACGCGCTCGAGAACCTGTCCGACCAGGTCGGCGCCCGCGCCGTCACCGCGCGGGTCGATCGCTACCTCCGCGACGCGATCGCCCAGGCGGACGCGCGCGAGCGGGAGCGCTGGCGCTCGGCCACCGTCGTCCTCGATCCGCCGCGCTCCGGTGCGGGCCGCGCGGTCACCGCTGCGCTGATCGAGCTCGCGCCGGCGCAGCTGGTCTACGTCGCCTGCGACCCGGTCGCCCTCGCGCGCGACGTCGGAGCGCTCACCGCCGGCGGCTACGAGCTGGAGCGGCTCGACGGCTTCGACCTCTTCCCGAACCCCTCGCACGTCGAGGCCGTCGCCCGCCTCGCGCGCCGCTCCGGCTGAACCCGCCCTCGCTACGATGATCCCCGATGGAGTGGACGGATGAACGCTGAGCCCGCCGAGGATCCGCGCGTGCGCGTGGCCATCGTCGACGACCACGAGTCGGTGCGCCTCGGGGTCGCCGCCGCGATCGATGCCGCGGGGATGCACGTGGTCGCCGCCGCCGAGACGGTCCGAGCGCTCGAGCAGGTGGTCGGCGGCGCCGAGATCGAGGTCCTGGTCCTGGATCTCTCGCTGAACGACGGATCGAGCATCACCGCCAACGTGAAGTGGGGCCAGGTCCGCGGATCCGCCGTGCTCGTGCACAGCATCGCCGACCGGGTCGTCGCGGTGCGGGAGGCGCTCGCCGCCGGTGCCGCCGGCGTGATCCCGAAGTCCTCCCCGATGTCGACGGTCGTCGCCGCGATCCGCACGGTCGCGCGGGGCGAGGTGCTGAACAACCTCGAGTGGGCGTCGGCGATCGACGCCGACGACGACTTCGCCCGGGCCGTCCTCGGTCGCCGCGAGCGCGACGTCCTGCACCTGTACGCCTCCGGTCTGCCGCTGAAGCTCGTCGCCGACCGGCTGCAGATCTCGGTGTCGACGGCCAAGGAGTACCTGGACCGGATCCGCGACAAGTACGTCGAGATCGGCCGGCCGGCGCCGACGAAGGTCGACCTCCTGCGCCGTGCGGTGGAGGACGGGATCCTGCCCGGCATCGATCCGGACGACGGCGATGCCGGCCGCTGAGGTCGCTCCCGCCCGCGCGCACGCCAACCGGACGCGCATCGACCGCATCATCGGCACGGTCGTCTCGTTCTTCGGCTTCGGCTTCGCCCTGCAGACGATCCCGCCGATCCTGAACCAGCTGCCGGATCTCGTGCCGGCCGTCGCGTGGCCGGTGCTCGTGCTCGTGTTCGGCGCGATGGCGGCGTCGGTCGTCACGGCCGTGCTGGGGCGCGGCACCAGGGTCACCGCCGTGCTCGCCGCAGGCGGGCTCCTGATCGCGCTCCTGACCTGGCCGCTCGCGGTGCAGCCGGGGATCGCGGCGGCGGACACGCCCTGGGTCTACTACCTGCTGACCATCGGGACCGCCTACTGCACCGTGGTCGCCCCGCTGCGCGTCGTCATCGTGTACGCGGTCCTCACCCCCGTCCTCTTCGGCGTCCTGCGCGTGCTCCCCGCCGGCGGCGCGGTGGAGCCGACCCGTGCGGTGCTCGACGCCTTCTACGTCGGCATCGTGGGCTTCGTCATGATGGTCCTCATCACGGTGCTGCGTCAGTCCGCCGACGAGGTCGACCGCGCGCAGACGACCGCGATGGAGCAGTACGAGGCCGCCATGCGCCAGCACGCGGGCGAGGTCGAGCGGATCGAGGTCGACGCTCTCGTGCACGACAACGTGCTGGCCACTCTGCTCGCCGCGGCCACCGCGGAGTCCCCGGCCGAGCGGTCGCTCGTCGCCTCCATGGCGCGGCGGACGCTGGCGGTCCTGCTCCCCGAGAAGGAGTCGGAGGTGGCGGAGGGGGCGGTGCCCCTGGAGCTCGTCGAGCGTCAGCTCGCGCACGCCGCCTCCACCTTCTCGGCGGTGAACGGCGTGCGGATCGCCGACGGTGCCGACGGGAGGACCGATGCGGTCCCGCGCGCCGTCGCCGAGGCCGTGCTCGGCGCGGTGTGGCAGGCGCTCACGAACAGCGTCCAGCACGCGGGCCCGAGCGATCGGGTGCGCAGGAGCGTCACCGGGCTGCTCGACGGGGACGCGGTCGCGGTCGTCGTCGAGGACGACGGCCGGGGCTTCCAGGTGTCCGAGGTGCCGCGCGAGCGCCTCGGGATCCGCCTCTCGATCCTCGAGCGGGTGCACAACGTCGACGGAGAGGCCGCGGTCGAGTCGAGTCCGGGGCGGGGGACGCGGGTCAGCGTCGCCTGGACCGCGGACGCCCCCGCGGTCCGGTCGGGAGCGCGCTCGTGATCGCCTACCCGCGACCGCTGCTGTACGCGCTCGGCGCCGGCTTCTCGCTCTACCACGTCGTCCTCGCCTTCTTCTCGTTCCGGAACTCGCCCGCGAGCGTCTTCGACCTGGTCGCGGTCGCCGTCTACGTCGCGGCGACCGTCCTCGCCCTGTGGCCGGGGTCGACGACCCGGATGGAGTCGGCGCTCGCCGCCGGGATGACGGCGGTCGCGATCGCCCTCCCGCTCCTCGTCGCGCCGACGCAGGACCCCACCGCCTCGAACGGGTACTCCACCTGGTACATCGCGGCCGTCGGCACGCTCCTGACCATCGTGTGCGCGCGCAGCCGCCCCGCCTTCGCCTGGGCGGGCATGCTCTTCCTCGCCGTCCACACCGTGGTGTGGGCCGGCCCGATCGCCCTCGCGACGCTCGGCGTCATCGGCGGCCTGGCCTGGGTCGGGATCGCGCAGCTGCTCATCATCGAGCTCGGCCGGGCCGGCTCGGAGGCGCGGGTCCTCGAGGCGGCCGAACGCGCGGCGACGTCGTGGCGGGCGGCGGAGGAGGCCCACCTCTCCGAGCGCGAGGTGCGCCTGGATCAGACCCGCGCCATCGCCTCGGAGATGCTCCGCCGCATCGCCACGGGCGGCTCGGGGCTGTCGGACGAGGAGCGCCGCGAGTGCCGCCTCCTCGAGGCCTCCGTGCGCGACGAGATCCGGGGCCGGCGGCTGCTGGACGACCGGGTCCGCGGGTTGGTCCTCGACGCGCGGCGACGGGGCGTGACGGTCTCGGTGCTCGACGACGGCGGGCTCGACCACACCTCCGAGGAGGAGAGCAGTCGCGTCCTGAGCGAGCTCGCCCAGGCGCTCGGAGGGATCCGCGACGGCGTCGACCGCATCGTCGTGCGGACCGCCTCCGCCGACTCGCCGTCGGCCGTGACGGTGGTCGGCCTGCGGACCGCGGACGACGGCAGCGCCGGCGCCCTGGGCTCGGACGACTCCGCGGACGAGGTCGACGCCTGGGTCGAGATCCGCCGCGACGGGCGCGGCGCGTAGCCTTCCGACCTCGAGGGGCGCCGAAGGGCGCTGTCGACGAGGATCCGGCGGAACGTCGATTCGCGCCCGACCCGATCGCGGAACCGCGCCGGACCGAGGACCCGGAACCGCCCGGTTAAAAGAGTGCGGCGGGCTGTCCACTCCTCCGAAGAGGGGGCCCAGCCCGCCGTCAAACCCCGAGTGAGGGCAATAACCCGAATATCGCCCTCACTCGCCCCCAAAACACCCGCCTCGTTACCCTGGTCGGCGAGTGATTGGCGATGCTCTCTCCGAGGAGTGAACACCTAACACGGATAATCATGCTCAGTCCGGAGGCCCCCAGATAGTCGTCACTTTAGGGGACTAATCGGGGTACAAAATCGAGGCCCCCGCGGAAAGCTCCCCCTGGACGGGCGACAAGAGCCCTCTCGGGCTCAGCCGGAGAACGAGCGCCAGGCTCCGGGGCCCGGGTGCAGCGGCGCGCGGACGGCGTTGGAGCGGTCGTTCCAGCCGCTCACGAGCTCGGCGGACTCCTCCGGTGCCTCGCCCGCCTGAGCGGCGAGGGCGGTGACGACAGCGGTCACGGCGGCGATCTCGCGATCGCCCAGACCGGGGGTGGAGATCACGACGGAGGGGGAGGAGTCCTGAGCGCTCATCCCGCGACGGTACCGCATGCCGCTCGCGGCCGACGTGCGGCGGGGGGTCATTATGCTGACGCCGGACGCCGCTGGAGCGACGACCGCACCGTTCTCGAACCGGGAGTCCCATCGTGCCGTCGAGGATCCCCCCGCGCGCCTCCGCCGCCGCCCGCTCCGTGATCGCGGGAACGCGCCGTTCGCCCGTCGCCGTGGCGGTCGTGTCCGTCCTCCTCCTGGCGAGCACCCTCGCCGGGACGGTGGCGGGCCCCGCCCCGGCGCTCACCGCGCAGACCTGGGCCGCCGGCCCGAGCACGACCCTCGCCGCACGCCCCTGGACGGCGCTGACGGCTCTGCTGATCGCCTCGGACCCGCTGCAGCTCGTCCTCGACGCCGTCCTGGTGCTGCTGGTGCTCGTGATCGCCGAACGGCGCCTGGGGCCGCTGCGCACGGCGCTCTCGTTCGTCGTCACCGGCGCGATCGGGGCGACGGCGGGATCGATCCTGCAGGTCGCGGGAGCGGCGGTGGGCGAGTGGTGGGCGAGCGACACCGTCGGCGATCTCACCTTCGATCCCCTGATCGGGGCGGTCGGTGCGCTGATGGCCTCCACCGCCGTCACGGGGGCGCTGTGGCGCCGCAGGCTGCGGGTGACGAGCTTCGCCGTCGTGCTGATGTTCGTGCTGTACGCCGGCGACTCCGCGGACGTCTACCGCCTGCTCTCCGGCCTCGCCGGTCTCGCCCTCGGCGCCGTCCTGTCCGGCGGACTCCGAGGGCTCCGCCCCCGCCGGCCGGCCCCGAGCTCGCACCGCGAATCGCGCGGCCTCCTCGCCGTGATCGTGGCGGTCACCGCCCTCGGCCCGCTGGTGGCCGTGCTCTCCGACTCCGGGTACGGCCCGTTCTCGTTCCTCGGCCGGCTGCTCCAGAACGCCTTCACCGGCACGGGCGACCTCGAGGACCCGTGCGCCCGCCTCGCCCGGCACTGCACCCACCACGTCCAGCTCAGCCTCGCCGAGCCCGGTGCGATCCTGCTCGCCTTCGTGCCGATGGTCCTCCTGCTCGTGGCCGCCGGAGGCCTGCGATCGGGGCGGCGCCTCGGGCTCCTCCTCGCCCTCGGGGTGAACGGCGCCATCGTCGTGCTCGACGTCCTCTCGCTCCAGCGGGCGGCACGGCACCCCGAGTTCGAGCACTACACCGAGTACCTCCTGTGGGTGGCGACGACCGTGCTCGTGCCGCTCGCGGTGATGGCGCTGCTCATCGCCGGCCGGCGCCACTTCCGGATCCGCGCCCCGCGCGCCGCGGCCCGGCGCTGGTGGCGGGTCGTCGCCGGGTCCTTCGCCGTCGGGCTGGGCGGCTACCTGGCCCTCGCCCTCGCCGCGCGGTCGAGCTTCGAGCCGGCGGTCGGCACCGCACGGCTCCTGGTCGACGGCGTGCTGCGTTTCGTCCCCCTCGGCTTCCTGGGCGGCGCCGGGCGGATCGCCGTGCCCCGGGAGCCGCTCGCGCGGTTCGTCTTCGAGTGGGTCGGACCGGCGTTCTGGCTCGTGGTGGTCCTCGCCGTGCTGGCGCTGCTGCGCGCGACGGACGCCGAGCGGCTGCACGGCGACGAGGCGCGGTACCGCGGGATCCTGGCCCGGCACGGCGCCGGCAGCCTGGGTCACCAGGGCACGTGGCAGGGCAACGACCACTGGATCGCTCCGGACGGCGAGGGCGGCGTGGCCTACCGCGTCGTGGGAGGGGTGGCGATCGCCCTGTCCGATCCGGCCTGCGCTCCCGAGCGGCGCCGCGAGGTGGTCGACGGCTTCCTCCGCCATTGCGACGAGCACGGCTGGTCGCCCGTCTTCTACAGCGTGCACGACGAGCTGCTGCCCGTGCTCGGCGCCCTCGGCTGGTCCGCGGTCTCGGTCGGCGAGGAGACCGTGATCGACCTCGCCGGCTTCGAGCTCACGGGAAAGCAGTGGCAGAAGGTGCGGTACCCGCTCAACCGCGGTCTCAAGCTCGGCATCCGGGCCGAGTGGACCACCTGGCCGGAGCTGTCCCTCGCCACCGCGAACAGCATCGTCGACCTCTCGGAGCGCTGGGTCGCCGAGAAGGCGCTGCCCGAGATGGGCTTCACTCTGGGCGGTCTCGACGAGGCGCGCGACCCCGAGGTCGCCCTCCTGCTCGCCATCGGCCCCGACGGAGTCCTGCAGGGCGTCACCAGCTGGCTGCCGGTGCGCCGCGAGGGCGCCGTCGTCGGCTGGACCCTCGACTTCATGCGCCGCTCCGACGACGCGATGCCGGGGATCATGGAGTTCCTGATCGCGTCGGCGGCCCTGCGGGCGAAGGAGGACGGAGCCGAGTCCGTCTCGCTGTCGGGTGCGCCGCTCGCCACCGCCCCGGTCGCGGACGGCGAGGAGCCGGCGGAGCCGACGGTGCTCTCGCGGCTGCTCGAGTTCCTCGCGCGGACCCTCGAACCGGCGTACGGGTTCACGTCGCTGTTCCGCTTCAAGGCGAAGTTCCACCCCCGGTACGAAGGGCTCTGGCTCGCGTATCCCGACGCGCTGCGCCTCCCGCAGATCGGGACCGCCCTCGCCCGTGCGTACCTGCCCGATCTCTCGGCGCGAGACGCCCTCGCCTTCGCCCGCGCACTCGGCGCGCGCCCCGAGGCCCGGAAGGCGGTCGCGGAGACGACCGAGGGCTGAACGGCCGCCGGTGCGGTGCGGTCGGCGCCCGCCTACAGGCGCAGCTCGCCCGCCACGACCCGGCCCGCGACGACGGTGAGCGCGGTCGAGTGCGAGCGGGCGTGCCGCCGCAGGAGCTGGAACGCGTCGTCGGGCGAGATCTCGCGGGCGTAGGCGACGGCTCCCTTGGCCTGCTCGATCAGCACCCGGCTGTTCAGAGCGTGCTGGAGCTGGTTGCGCACGGTGTCGCTCTCGACGAGCGCGCGCTGGTGCAGGATCCCGATCGTGGCGACGTCGGCGAACGCCTGCACGACGGCGACGTCCTCGTCGGGCAGCGTCCCCGTCTCGGTGCGGAACAGGTTCAGCGAGCCGATGCACTCGTTCCGCAGCCGCATCGGCACGCAGTGCACCGAGCGCAGCCCCAGCTCGAGGGCCCGGTCCCGGAAGGGCGCCCAGGCCGCCGGCACACCCTCGATGTCGGCGACGACGACCGCCTCGCCCGTGGTGAGGCACTCCAGGCAGGGCCCGGTCTCCTCGCGGAGCTGGAGGAGCCCGATCAGCCGCGAGTCCTCGTCCGTCGACGCGAGGACCTCCGCGACCCCGTTCGCATCGCGCAGGACGATCCCCGCGGACGCCGCGTCGAACAGCGACACGCTGCGGTCGACGAGGGTCTGGAGCAGTTCCACCGTGTCGTAGTCGTCGACGAGGGTGTCGGAGAGGGTCACGAACGTCTCGATGAGGTCGTGCTCCCGTGAGCGGGCCGCCATGCTGTCGATCCTAGATTTCGAGGGGAGGAGGGGGGAACCCGGTGCGGCGGTCGACGATCTCCTCGGCGACCTCCGAGACCGGGCGGCCCTGGGCGAACGCGTGGGCCCGGAGCAGGAGGAGCGCGTCGTCGGCGGTGATGCCGTGCCGGGCGAGGATCATGCCGGTCGCCTGGTGGACGAGCCGCCGCGAGTGCACGTTGGCGCTCGCCTCGCCCGCGTCGTCGGTGAGCACCTGGGCGACGACCCGCAGGGCCGTTCCGGGCGATCGGGAGCGGATGCGCTCGATGTCCGCCGTCGAGAGGGGGGCGGCGCGCGCGTTGTAGAGGTCCACCACTCCCACGTCGAGCCCGGCGATGCGGAGCGGGAAGGCGTAGACCGATTCCAGCGGCAGCCGGCCGGCCTCGGCCGAGAACAGCG
The DNA here is from genome assembly GCF_023743255.1 of Rathayibacter rubneri. Classification (NCBI taxonomy): domain Bacteria; kingdom Bacillati; phylum Actinomycetota; class Actinomycetes; order Micrococcales; family Microbacteriaceae; genus Rathayibacter; species Rathayibacter rubneri. The sequence continues at coordinate 15,324 of NZ_JAMRYM010000011.1, forward strand.
GCCAGCGGTCGGCCTCGGCCCGGACGTCGACGACGAGCACCGGGGTCCTGCGGCGGGAGGCCTCCCAGCAGGGTCCCTCGCCGAGGTCGAGCTGGATCTCGTCGAGGCGGGCGGCGACGTCGTCGGTCGCCGAGACGGTCTCGCCTCCGAAGGAGGAGCCGATGGTCGAGATGGCGGCGCCCCGCACGGGGAAGTCGTCGATGTACGAGACCGACAGTCGGGCGAGGGCGTCCGCGGTCATCCGCGCCCTCCCTCCGTCGCCGACGACCGATGCCGTCGGCGCCCACGCTAACAGGGCGGCGGCGCGGCCCGGGGCCGCTGCCGCCGACGCCTCAGAGCGGGATGTTGCCGTGCTTCTTGGCGGGCAGGTTCGCGCGCTTCGTGCGGAGGGCCCGCAGCGCCTTGATGACGCTGACGCGGGTCGCGGAGGGCTCGATGACCCCGTCCAGCTCGCCGCGCTCAGCGGCGAGGAAGGGGCTCGCCACGTTGTACGTGTACTCGTTCGCGAGGCGCGTGCGGACGGCGGCGACGTCCTCACCGGCCTCCTCGGCCTTCTTGATCTCGGTGCGGTACAGGATGTTGACCGCACCCTGGCCGCCCATGACCGCGATCTCGGCGGTGGGCCAGGCGAGGTTGATGTCGGCTCCCAGCTGCTTGGACCCCATGACGATGTAGGCGCCGCCGTAGGCCTTGCGCAGGATCACGGTGACCAGCGGCACGGTCGCCTCGGCGTACGCGTAGAGCAGCTTGGCGCCGCGGCGGATGACGCCGGTCCACTCCTGGTCGGTGCCGGGGAGGTAGCCGGGCACGTCGACGAGGGTGAGGATCGGGAGGGAGAACGCGTCGCAGAAGCGGACGAAGCGCGAGGCCTTCTCCCCGGCCTCGATGTTCAGGGTGCCGGCCATGGCGCTCGGCTGGTTCGCGATGATGCCGACCGAGCGGCCCTCGACCCGGCCGAAGCCGATGACGATGTTGGGGGCGAACAGCGGCTGCACCTCGAGGAAGTCGCCCTCGTCGACGATGTGCTCGATGACGGCGCGCATGTCGTACGGCTGGTTGGGGCTGTCCGGGATCACCGTGTCGAGGAAGCGATCCGAGTCGGTGGTCTCGAGGTCGACCTCGTTGTCGAAGACCGGGGCCTGCGAGAGGTTGTTGTCGGGGAGGAAGGAGAGGAGCGTCCGCGCGTAGTCGAGGGCGTCGTTCTCATCGCTCGCCAGGTAGTGCGAGACTCCCGAGATCTTGTTGTGCGTGAGCGCTCCGCCCAGCTCCTCCATGCCCACGTCCTCGCCCGTGACGGTCTTGATCACGTCCGGGCCGGTCACGAACATCTGGCTGGTCTTGTCGACCATGATCACGAAGTCGGTCAGCGCGGGGGAGTAGACCGCGCCTCCGGCCGCCGGTCCGCAGATGATCGAGATCTGGGGGATCACGCCGCTCGCCGCGGTGTTGCGCCGGAAGATCTCGCCGTACTTGCCCAGCGCGACGACGCCCTCCTGGATCCGCGCTCCGCCGGAGTCGAGGATGCCGATGATCGGGACGCCCGTCTTCAGCGCCAGGTCCATCACCTTGATGATCTTCTCGCCGGCGACCTCGCCGAGCGAGCCGCCGAAGATCGTGAAGTCCTGCGAGTAGACCGCGACCTGGCGGCCGTGGATGGTGCCGGTCCCGGTGACGACGGCGTCGCCGTAGGGCCGCTTCTTCTCCATGCCGAAGGCGTGGGTGCGGTGGCGGACGAACTCGTCCAGCTCCACGAACGATCCCGGGTCCAGCAGCGTGTCGATGCGCTCGCGGGCCGTCATCTTGCCCTTGGCGTGCTGCTTCTGGATCGCGGCCTCGCCGCTCGCGGTGACCGCCTCGTGGTACCGGGCCTTGAGGTCGGCGATCTTCCCCGCGGTCGTGTACATGTCGGGCGCGGGACGTTCGATGTTCGCGGTCACCCGCTCACCTTACCGGCGGGGGTGGGGGCGGCCCCCTTGTCGACCGGCCACAGGGAGCGCGCCCCGGGACGGGAGGATGTCGACAAGGACGGCATCTCCAGCGTGGGGGCGGGAGGCACGGGTACCGTGGCGGGATGCAGCTCCCGCTCTCCCGCTCCGTCTCCCCGCAGGTGCTCTGGCTCGAGAGCGCGGGGTCGACGAACGACGTCCTCCGCGAGCGCGCGACGGCGGATCCCGCCGGGTGGCCGCACCTCTCCGTCGTCGCCACCGACGACCAGCGCGCCGGCCGCGGCCGTCTCGGGCGCGTGTGGCAGGCGCCGCCCGGACGCACGCTGGCCGCGTCGATCCTCGTCGACGCGTCGGCTCTGCCGGCCGCGGCGGCCGGCTGGCTGCCGCTCATCGCCGGCGCCGCTCTCGCCCGGGCCCTGGCTCCGCTCGTCGACGTCCCGGTCGCGGTCAAGTGGCCCAACGACGTGCTCCTCGACGAGCGCAAGACGTCCGGGATCCTCGCCGAGCGGCTCCCCGACGGGCGCGTGGTCCTGGGCACCGGCGTGAACCTCCTGCTCGGCGAGGACGAGCTGCCCGTGCCGACCGCGACGTCGCTCGCGCTCGCCGGGGCGAGCAGCGCCGACGCCGACGCCGTCCTGGCGGCGTACCTGACCGAGCTGTCGGCTCTGCTCGGGCCCCTGCTCGCACGGGGCGACGCGGAGGCGGCGGGCACCGCGGACGCCGTCCGGGAGCGCTGCGGCACGCTGGGCCGCCGCGTCCGCGTGGAGCTGCCGGACGGCTCCGTCCTCGAGGGCACCGCCGTCGCCCTCGACGCCGACGGGAGCCTCGTCGTCGACCTGCCGGCGGGGCGGCGCTCGTTCTCGGCGGGCGACGTCACGCACCTGCGCCAGTGAGCGCCCTGCGATGACCCGGGAGCGCGAGCTCGCGCGGATCACCCCGCGTGCACGGAAGGCCCTCGCTCCCGTCGCGGGGCTGCTGCTGCTGACCTGGACCGGCTTCTACTTCGCCGCGCAGTTCGAGCTCCCGCTGCAGCGGTGGATCATCGCGATCGGCACCGCCGTCCTCGTCCTCCTCCTCTGCGCTCCGGCACTCGCGCGCTGGGCGGGGATCCGCTATCGGATCACCCCGCAGAGGCTGCACGCCCGCCGCGGCGTCCTCCGGGTGCACCGCGCGGTCGTCGACTTCGACCCGCGGATGAGCGTGAGCGTGTCGCGGACTCCGGCCCAGCGGGTGGCGCGCTGCGCGGACGTCCACCTGCTGCAGGACGGCGAGCACGTCTTCGTGCTCCGGGACCTGCCCGACCCGGAGCTCACCGCGCTCGTGCTCCGCGAGGCGATCGCGGCGGCGCCGATGCCGGTCCCGGAGTGGCCGGCCCCCCTGCCTCCGGAGTGAGACGTCCCGACCGGCCGTCGGTACCATGGTCCCGCCCCGCGCCAGCGGGCGGAGACGGAGGAGCACCATGCGCGTCGGCGTGATCGGAGGCGGCCAGCTCGCCAGGATGATGATCCCCGAGGCCGTCGAGCTCGGGATCGAGATCGCCGTGCTCGCCGAGACCGAGGGAGCCCCCGCGGCGCTCGCCGCGACGCAGGTGGGCGACTACCGCGACGAGGCCACGGTGCTGGCGTTCGCCGAGACGGTCGACGTCGTGACGTTCGACCACGAGCACGTGCCCCAGCCGATCCTGCGCGAGCTCGTCGCCCGCGGGATCGCCGTGCACCCCGGTCCCGACGCCCTCCTCTACGCGCAGGACAAGCTGCTCATGCGCCGCAGGCTCGCCGACCTCGGCCTCCCGGTCCCCGACTGGGCCGAGGTCTCGTCGGCCGACGAGCTGGCGGCGTTCCTCGCCGATCACGGCGGCCGCGCCGTCGTCAAGACCGCGCGCGGCGGCTACGACGGCAAGGGGGTGCGCGTCGTCCGCGGCGCGGCGGAGGCCGACGACTGGTTCGAGGCGCTCGCCGAGGACGGCCGGGGCGGCTCGCTCCTGGTCGAGGAGTTGGTCGAGTTCCGCCGCGAGCTCGCGCAGCTCATCGCCCGCCGGCCCTCCGGCGAGACCATGCTCTGGCCGGTGGTCGAGTCGGTCCAGCGCGACGGGGTCTGCGCCGAGGTCTTCGCGCCCGCCCCGGCGTCGGCCGGTCGCGTGGCGGCGGCCGCCGCCGAGATCGCCGAGTCGATCGCCGAGCGCCTGGACGTCACCGGGGTCCTCGCCGTCGAGCTCTTCGAGACGACGGACGACCGCATCCTCGTGAACGAGCTGGCGATGCGCCCGCACAACAGCGGGCACTGGACCATGGACGGATCGACGACCTCGCAGTTCGAGCAGCACCTGCGCGCGGTCCTCGACCTGCCGCTAGGGGCGACGGGCTGCCGGGACCCGTGGACCGTCATGGTGAACGTGCTCGGCGGGCCGGTGGGGGAGTCCCTCACCGATCGCTACCCGCGCGTCCTCGCCGAGCACCCGGGCGTGAAGGTGCACAACTACTCCAAGCAGCCGCGCCCCGGCCGCAAGGTCGGCCACGTGAACGCGACCGGGGACGAGCTCGAGAGCGTCGTCTACGAGGCGCGAGCCGCGGCGGCGCTTCTCACCGACTGACACGTACCATGGTGGCCGTGACGAGCCGACTGACGACCCCCGCCCCCGCCGGAGACCCCACGTGAGCGCGGACGCGCTCGTGAACGGTTCCGCGCCCGTCGTCGGCGTCGTCATGGGCTCCGACTCCGACTGGTCCGTGATGCAGGCCGCCTCGACGACCCTGTCCGAGTTCGGCGTGGCCCACGAGGTCCGGGTCGTCTCGGCGCACCGCACCCCGGAGGCGATGATCGCCTACGGTCGCGACGCCCGGGCGCGCGGCCTGAAGGCGATCATCGCGGGCGCGGGCGGTGCCGCGCACCTGCCCGGCATGCTCGCGGCGGTGACTCCGCTGCCCGTGATCGGCGTGCCGGTGCCTCTCGCCCGGCTCGACGGCCTCGACTCCCTCCTCTCGATCGTGCAGATGCCCGCCGGCGTCCCCGTCGCGACCGTCTCCATCGGCGGGGCCCGCAACGCGGGGCTGCTCGCCGTCAAGATCCTCGCCACGGCCGACGGCGCTCTCTCCGAGAAGCTCGTCGCGTTCGCCGCGGACCTCGAGACCCAGGTCGCCGCGAAGAACGACGCCCTGGTGGCGAGCCTGTGACGGCGGTGTCCCTGCCGCTGCGCCATCCGGACGTGCGGTCCAGCACGTTCATGACGCGCCGGGCCTGGTGGCTGCTGGTCGGCAACTTCCTGGTGCCCGGCTCCGCCCAGGTCCTCGCGGGGAACCGTCGGCTCGGCCGGCTCGGGCTCGCGTTCACCCTCGCGCTGTGGACCGCTCTGCTGGTCGCGCTCGCCCTCTACTTCGTCTTCCCGACGGGGCTCTACACCCTCGCGACGTTCGATCTGTCGATGCTGGCGCTCCAGGCGGCGCTCGTGATCTACGCGGTCGTCTGGCTCGTGCTGACCCTCGACACCCTGCGGCTCATCCGCGTCGTCCGCGTGCGACCGAGGATGCGCGGCGTGCTCGCGTTCGCGACGGTCGCGCTGCTGGCCGTCTCGGTCGGCACGGCCGGAGTCGGCACCTACCTGCTCGGCGTCACGCGCGGCACGCTCTCGTCGATCTTCGGCGGGGGCGCGATGGAGGCCCCGGTCGACGGCCGGTACAACATCATGCTGCTCGGCGGCGACGCCGGCGAGGACCGCGAGGGCCTGCGTCCGGACAGCGTCTCGGTCGTCAGCCTCGACGCGTCCACCGGCGAGGCGACGATCATCGGCCTTCCCCGCGACTTCCACAACATCCCGTTCCCGGACGGGAGCCCGATGCACCAGCTCTACCCGGACGGCTACAACACCGACAACTGCAACGTCGACGTCTGCCAGCTCAACTCCATCTACACCGAGGTCGAGCTGAAGAACGCCGAGCTCTACCCGGACGCGGTCGCCGAGGGGAGCGAGCCCGGCATCGAGGCGATGCGCGACGCCGTCGAGGGGATCCTCGACCTCCCCGTGCAGTACTACGCGCTCATCGACATGGAGGGCTTCGCGCAGCTCATCGACGCGCTGGGCGGGATCGACGTCACGTACGCGGGTCCGGATCCGCTGCCGCTGGGCGGTCTGCCCGACTCCGACGGCGTCATGCAGGGTGTCAACCAGTGGATCGACCCGGGCGACTGGCACTTCAACGGCGAGCAGGCGCTCGCCTACGCCCGCTCCCGCTACACGACGAGCGACTACGACCGGATGAACCGGCAGCGGCAGGTGCAGGAGGCGCTGCTGCGCCAGTTCGAGCCGGCGAACGTGCTCTCGAAGTTCCAGGACGTGGCCGCGGCGGGATCCCAGGTCATCAAGACCGACGTGCCGCAGGGGATGCTGGGCTACTTCGTGCAGCTGGGGCTCAAGACCAAGGGCCTGCCGGTCTCCGCCGTCGAGATGGTGCCGCCGGCGATCGATCCGACGGACCCGGACTACGACCTCGTGCACTCGATGGTGCGTGAGGCGCTGTTCCCCGACTCCGGGGAGTAGCCCTGGCGCTCGGCCCGCCGCGGGCCGTCAGATCTCGGCGTGCAGCGCCCAGACGCGCTCGGCGGAGTCGCGCCAGCTGAAGGCGCGCGCGCGGTCGCGACCGGCGATCGACAACCGCTCGCGCAGCGCGGTGTCGGCGAGCACGCTGCTCATCGCGAGGGCGAGGCGCTCGGGGTAGTCCTTGGCGACGGCGCGCTCCACGGCCACTCCGGCGTCGGCTGCGACCTCGAGCAGAGCGGGGTCGTCCGAGTGGATCACCGGCACGCCGAAGTGCATCGCCTCGAGCACCGGGAGGCCGAAGCCCTCCGCGATGCTCGGGTAGACGAACAGCGTCGCGCGGGCCAGGACCACGGCGAGATCGGCGTCGCTCAGCACGCCGAGGGCGCGCACCCGGTGCTCGTCCAGCCCCTGCTCGTCGGCGACGGAGGCGATGTCGAGCTCGCCCCAGCCGGTCGGCCCGACGATCAGGAGGGGGATCAGCGGGGCGGAGGCGCCCTGGAACGCCGTGATCAGAGAGACGAGGCCCTTGCGGGGCTCGAGGGTCCCGACGCTCAGGACGTACTCGTCCGGCAGCCCGAGAGCCGCGGCGCGCTCGTCGGCGTCGTCGGGCAGCACGAGAGCGGAGCCGACGGCCCCGCCGATCACGCGCAGCCGGTCGCCGAAGTCGAGGACCTCCGACAGCTGCTGGGCGACCGCGTGGGTGGGCACGACGACGGCGTCGGCGTGCTTGCGCGCCCGCTTCGCCATGGCGCGGTGCCATTTCGCGCCGTGCGGCGTCAGCGTCTCGGGATGCGTCCACGGCACGGTGTCGTGGATGGTCACGGCGATCTGCTCGCCCTCGCGGCCCTCGTGGCTCCGCAGCGGTGCGAACAGGCTGGGCGCGTGCAGCATGCCGCCGCCGGCCGGGATGCCGATGCCGTACTGCCACGCGCGCGAGAGCTCGCGCCGTCCGAGGTGGAGCCGGTGGATGCGGGCGAGACCGGGGAGGCGCTGCCGCAGCTCCTCCTCCTTCTCGGGCGGATGGGCCGAGACCACGGCCTCGACCTCGCAGTCGCGCGGAGCGGTCGCGATGAGCTCGCGGGTCAGCTCCTCGGTGTACCGGCCGATGCCGCCCGGGACGCGGGCGAGCATCTGGTCGACGACCACGCGGAGGACGGTGGTCACGGGGTGACCGCCTCGAGGGGAGCCGACGCGAGGGCGTCCTCCCACGAGCGCAGCGGAGCGAGACCCGCGCGGGTCCAGGCGTCGTGCCCGAGGACGGAGTAGGCCGGGCGAGGGGCGGGGCGCACGAAGCTGCCGCTGTCGGTCGGTCGGATCCGCTCGGGATCCAGTCCGGCCTTCTCGAAGACGGCGCGGGCGAAGCCGTACCAGGTCGTCTCGCCGGAGTTGGTGCCGTGGTAGACACCGGCGGGCGCGGCGGAGTCGACGAGCTCGACGAGCCTCGCGGCGAGGTCGCCGGTCCAGGTCGGCTGGCCGCGCTGGTCGTCGACGACGGTCAGGGTCTCGTGCGAGCCGGCGAGGCGCACCATGGTCTTCGCGAAGTTGCCGCCGTGCGCCCCGTAGAGCCAGGCCGTGCGGACCACGTAGCCGCGCGCCGGGTTCGCCGCGAGCACGAGCTCCTCGCCCTCGGCCTTGGTGCGGCCGTACGCCGAGATCGGCTCGCGCGGGTGGTCCTCGCGGTACGGGCTCGTCGCGGAGCCGTCGAAGACGTAGTCGGTCGAGACCTGCACGATCGCCGCGCCGATCTCGGCGGCGGCGAGGGCGAGGTTCTGCGCACCGAGCGCGTTGACCCGGCGCGCCTCCTCCTCGTCGCTCTCGGCGTCGTCGACGCGGGTGTAGGCGGCGCAGTTCAGGACCGCGTCGTGCCCCGCGACCGCGGCGCGCACGGCGTCGAGATCGGTGACGTCGAGGTCGCGGCGGCCGAGGGCCGTGACGGGTCGGTCGCCGAGTGCGGAACGGAGGTCGGTGCCGAGCATGCCGGAGGCGCCCGTGAGGAGGAAGGTCACCCGTTCATCATGCCGGAGGCGCCGTCCGGCGAGGAGGGGGCGCACCGCGGCCGGCGCGACGGTGCCCCCGCACGGGCGTCGCGTCCTGGAAACACGCGCTCGTTACACTGGCCCCCGTGCAGATCCGCGAACTCGACATCCCCGACGTCTATGAGATCACTCCGCGTCAGTTCCCCGACGACCGGGGGGTGTTCTTCGAGTTCTACCGCTTCGACCACCTGGCCGAGAAGGTCGGCCACCCGCTCTCGCTGAAGCAGGGCAACACCTCCGTGTCCAAGCGCGGCACCGTGCGGGGCATCCACTTCGCGCAGATCCCGCCGTCGCAGGCGAAGTACGTCTCGTGCTTCTCGGGCGCCGTGCTCGACTACGTGGTCGACATCCGCGTCGGATCGCCCACCTTCGGCCAGTACGAGACGATCCTGCTGGACGACGTCGACCGCCGCTCCGTCTACATCTCCGAGGGGATCGGGCACGCGTTCGTCGCCCTGACCGAGGGCGCCGTGGTCTCGTACCTGGTGAACTCGACCTTCGACCCGGTGCGCGAGAAGGGGATCGACCCGCTCGACGAGCAGATCGGCCTCCGCTTCCCCACCGAGGCGGGGGAGCTGCTGCTCTCGCCCAAGGACACCGACGCTCCGACCCTGGCCGAGGCCGAGGCGCAGGGCATCCTGCCGACCTGGGACGAGGCTCGCGCCTACTACTCCGGGCTCGACGAGCAGGAGGCGGGTCGATGAAGGGGATCGTGCTGGCGGGTGGGTCGGGGTCGCGGTTGTGGCCGATCACGAAGGGCATCTCGAAGCAGTTGATGCCGATCTACGACAAGCCGATGATCTACTACCCGTTGTCGACGTTGATGATGGCGGGGATCGATGAGGTCCTGGTGATCACGACTCCGGAGTACAACGATCAGTTCCGTGCTCTGCTGGGCGACGGGTCGAGTCTGGGGATGTCGATCTCGTATGCGGTGCAGGAGTCGCCGGACGGGTTGGCGCAGGCGTTCCTGATCGGTGAGGACTTCATCGGCGGCGATTCGGTCGCTCTGGTGCTGGGGGACAACATCTTCCACGGGACGGCGTTGGGGACGGCGTTGGCGGCGAACACGGACATCGAGGGTGCGGTGATCTTCGCGTATCAGGTCGCGGATCCGCGTGCGTACGGGGTGGTGGAGTTCGATGACGAGTTCCGTGCTCTGTCGATCGAGGAGAAGCCCCAGTCGCCGAAGAGCAACTACGCGGTCCCGGGTCTGTACTTCTACGACAACGACGTGGTCGCGATCGCGAAGACGATCGAGCCGTCGGCTCGGGGGGAGTTGGAGATCTCGACGATCAACGAGCGGTATCTCGAGTCGGGTCGGTTGAACGTGCAGGTCCTGGACCGTGGGACGGCGTGGTTGGACACGGGGACGTTCGACTCGATGATCGAGGCGACGGAGTTCGTGCGGGTGATCGAGCAGCGTCAGGGGTTCAAGATCGGCTGCATCGAGGAGATCGCCTGGCGCAACTCCTGGATCGACGACACCCGACTCGGAGAACTCGCGGCCCCGCTCGTGAAGAGCGGCTACGGCGCCTACCTCAAGCGGCTCCTCGAACTCGGGCGCTGACGCGCCGAGCGCCTCCGCTCCGCCTCAGCGGTGAGGGCGGAGGCGCATCAGCGCCACCCGGGCGAGCAGCCCGATGCGCACCCCGAGACGCACCGGCGCCAGATACCAGGCGTCGTACTTCTGCGCCAGGTAGAGGTAGGCGCTGCGGTGGTGCACCGCGAGCATGCGCGCCGACGCGAGCCGCGTCGAGTGGCCGCCGAGGTGCGAGACCAGGGCGTCCGCCAGGTAGAGGTTCGTCCAGCCGAGTCGGCCGAGCGAGTCGCCCAGCTGCACGTCCTCGAAGTACATGAAGTAGCGCTCGTCGAAGCCGCCGATCTGCTCGAACGCGGTGCGGCGCACCATCACGCAGGCGCCCGAGAGCCAGCCCGCGGTCATGCTCCCGTGCTCGAGGGTGCCGACCGCTCGGGAGCGGCGGTACCGGGCCGACCACGGATTGCCGGGCCAGACGTGCGCGAAGAGGGCGTGGCCGACTCCGGTGCGCAGCGACGGCAGAGCCCGCGCCGACGGGTACACGGTGCCGTCCGAATCGAGGATGCGCGGGCCGATCGAGCCGATCCGGGAGTCGGCGGAGGCCGCGGCGTAGAGAGCGTCGATCGAGCCGGGGAGGAACACGGTGTCCGGGTTCGTCACCAGGATCCACTCGAACTCCGGACCCAGGCGGTCGACGGCGTAGTTCACGGCCTTGCCGTAGCCGAGGTTCTCGCCCGTCTCGTGGAACACGACCTCGGGACGCCGCTCGACGACCCGGCGCACCGAGTCGTCGGTCGTCGCGTTGTCCACGACCACGACGTGCACGTCGTGCTCGGTCGCCTCCGGGATCGACTCGAGGCACGCGCGCAGGACCTCACCCGAGAAGTGGGTGACCACGACCACCGCGATGGGCAACGTCGAGCGGGCGATGGGAGCCTCCGGGGATGCGGCGTCGACGGGCGAAGGCTCCGTCGGAAGAACCTGACGAGGCTAGCACGGGGCCCGAGAAGCGCCCCTGAGCCTCAGCGGGAGACGTCGAGGGGCTCGACGGCGACGGCCACGGCGGCCGGTGAGACGGTCTCGAGAGCGGGCACCGGCGGCGTCGAGGAGGCGCGGAACACGACGAACTTGTACATGCAGAAGTTCCAGATCAGACCGACGAACACCGCGAACGCCTTGGCGACGTTGATCGCGAGGAACGCGTTCTCGCCCGAGCTGGGCAGGAAGAGCAGGGAGTTGCCGAAACGGGTGTCGAAGAACACCTCGAACCCCCAGATGACGACCGACTGCAGGACCAGCGAGCTGAATCCCGTGGCAGCGAAGAACTTGGCGAAGGTCGACCACGTGATGCGACCCGGGTGGCGGAACACGAAGAAGTGGTTGAGCGCGTACGAGATCGTGATGCCCAGGAGCACCGAGAAGACGTTCGCGACCAGGGTCGGCAGGTGCAGCAGCAGGATCAGCGCATTGAGGACGAGGAAGTCGAGCGCGGTGTTGGTGCACCCCGCCAGGAGGAAGCGCACCTTCTGCGAATCGAGCACGCGACGCGCACCGCGCGCACCGGTGCCGCGCCCCTCGGCGCGGCCGGCCCGGGCGGTGCTCCTTCGAGCACTGCGTTCCGGTTCGCGGCGAAGCATGTGCGGGGTGTCCTCCGGACTCGTCTCCATCGGCTCGGACGAACACGACGGATCCGACACTACGCACTGGATCTGAAGAGTGACCCCCTCGGAGGCGAACCGCGTCTGAGAAGTCGTTCCGCGGACATCCACTCGGCGGAAGGGCCGCGGAAGCGCTGATAATGTTCGGCTGCCCGCGTCCACCGCCGCCGCCGTCCCGGTACGAATCGGATCCTGATGCTCTCGCTGACACTCGTCATCCCCACCTACAACGAAGCCGCCGACATCGGCGAGCTCCTCCGACGGCTCGCGGAGGTCGCCTCCCGGGAGGCGGACACCGACGTGCGCGTGGTCGTGGTCGACGACTCGTCGCCCGACGGAACCGCCGATCTGGCTCGCGAGGCCGGCGCGGGCCTCGTGTCCGACCGGTTCTCGGTCGAGGTGCTCGTCCGGGCCGAGAAGAAGGGCCTCGGAGCCGCCTACCTCTGGGCGTTCGAGCGGATCCTGTCCTCCGAGCACCCGCCCGACGCGATCCTGCAGATGGATGCCGACCTGTCGCACGACCCGAAGTACGTGGCGCGATTCCTCGAGGAGGTCCGCTCGGGAGCCGATCTGGTCGTCGCGTCGCGCTACGTCCGCGGCGGTGGCACGCCGGACTGGACCCTGGACCGCAAGCTGCTGAGCTGGGGCGGCAACATCTACACGCGACTGCTCCTGGGCTCCCGGCTCACGGACTGGACCGGCGGCTTCAACCTCTTCAGCACCGAGCTCCTGCGGCGCATCCACGTCGAGGACGTCGACGCGTCCGGGTACGGCTTCCAGATCGCCCTCAAGCACCGCGCCCTGCGCGAATCGAAGCGGACCAGGGAAGTGCCCATCGTCTTCGTCGACCGCACGCACGGCACCTCCAAGATCCCGCGCGACACCCTCGCGCGGAACCTCCTGCTGGTCCTGCGGCTCCGGTTCTCACGGCGGCGCTGATGGCGGAGCCGCTCGGAGGACGGTCCGGTACCGCCGGGGGACGCCGTGCGGCCGCCGGCCGGGAGGTGCTGGGCCTCGTCGTCGTCACCGCGGCGGCCATCGCGACGCTCGCCGTGGTCGTCTCGGGTCCGTGGCGGTACTACGTGCTCTACGAGGGGGACTCGCTCGCGCTGCCGCTGCTGCTGCGCACCGACGTCGATCCGCTGCACTGGGTGATGACGAGCCAGATCTTCCTCTTCCCGGAGATCCCTCTCCACCTGCTCAGCCGGCTGCTCGGCGGATCCGTCGAGGGCTCGCTCCTCGTGAACGCGGTGCTGAACGTCGTCGTCCTCTACGCCCTCCTCCGCGCTCTCGCCTCGCTGGTCTCCCCGCGACGGCCGCAGGCGGTGGGCGGCGCCGTCGTCGCGACCCTCCTCCTGCTGGTGCTCGTGCTGACGGAGGGGCGGGCGCTCAACAACGAGGGCGCTCTCGCGACCACGTTCCTGCTGACGACGTACTACGGAGGGGTCGTCCTCTCGGGGCTGGCCTGCCTCGCCCTGGTGCTCCACGCGCTGCGCCGGCGGCGGGACGGCCGCTCCGTCGTCGTGCCCGTGCTGCTCACCCTCGTGATCGGCGCGCTCACGACCCTCTCGAATCCGCTGTTCGTGCTCGTGGTCGTCGCGCCGTGGCTGGCCTCGGTCGTCCTGCTCGCGCTGGCGCGCGTCGTTCCCGTGCGCGCGGCCGTGCTCCTCGCGGCGCCCGTGGCGGGCTCGGCCGTTCTCGGCTACGCGTCGCGCGGGCCGTTCGAGCGCTTCGTCGCCGTGGACGCGAGCACCTACCTCCATCTCGAGCGGATCCGCTTCGCCGCGGGGGCGCTCCGGCTGCAGGTGCAGTCGGTCGCGTCGACTCCGGCGGGCCTGCTCGAGCTCGTCCTGCTGGCGGTGCTGCTGCTGGTCGTCCCCGTCGTCGTCCTGCGCTCCGCGCGCCGGAGGGGGCAGGACGCGCATCCCGCCGCCGCGCTGCTCACCGTGTTCCCCGTCGTCGCGGCGCTGGCGATGCTGTCGGGGCAGGTGGTGACCGGGAGCACCGTCACGCGCTACCTCATGCCGGTCGCCGTGTTCGCCGTCCTGCCCGCGCTGGTGCTCGTCGCCAACGCGGCACCGAGGCCGCCGGGTCGCGGGGTGCGGCGTGCGGGAGCGGCGATCGCGGCGGTCGCCTCGCTCGTCGTCGCCGCACTGGCCCTGCCGCCCGTGGTGTCCGCGTCCGCCGGCACTCGGGACTCGTCGTCGGAGAGGTGCCTGACCGACTGGATCGGCGACCGCGAGGTGGCCGGCGTCGGGTCCTTCTGGACCGTGCGGCCCCTGCAGCTCTACGGCGATCCGCGCCTCGAGCTCGTCCAGGTGGACTTCGACTTCTCGGCGCAGCTCTGGATGAGCAACACCGACGACTACGAGCGCCGGCCCTTCACCTTCGTCCTCGCCGACCACGATCCCGACTGGGGAGTGCTGGCGACGCGGGCGCTCGGCGAGCCGGTCGCCGTCGTGCCCTGCGGGGAGTTCGACATCTACGATTACGAGGGCGGTCCCGGCGCGGCCGAGCTGAACCGCCTGGTCGGCGAGAGCATCGACCGGGCGAAGGAGGATCGTGACTTCTGACACGGCCGCCCCCCGTCTCCGTCGCTCCCGGCCGCTCCTCGTCGAGATCGCGTGGGCGGCAGGGGCCGCGGTGGTGTCGATCCTCGCCGCGGCACTCGCCCTGGGGCTCGATCCCGGCGCGCTGGCCCGCCGGTGGACGGCGGGCGGCGACGACCAGATCCTGCACTACCTGCTCTTCACCAGCGCGACGCAGACCTTCCCGTTCGCGACGAACGAGGCGCTGGGCTTCCCCGACGGCTTCAACGCCTTCTTCAGCACGCAGTTCGACCTGGCGAGCGCGCTGACGGTCTCGGTCCTCGGGATCGTGATCCCGAACGGGATCGTCCTGCTCAACACGTTCTACCTGCTGACGTTCGGCTCGGTCGGAGCCGCCGCCTACCCGTTCTTCCGGGTCCTAGGCGTGCGCCCCTGGCTCTCCGCCGGTCTGGCGGTCGTCTTCGCCCTCGCGCCGTACCACTTCCTCCGCGTCGCCTCGGGTCACGCCTTCCTCGCGAACTACTGGACGATCCCGCTCCTCGGGATCCTCGTGCTCGCCGCAGCGGGGGAGTCGACGGATCCGTTCCGCCGCTGGGCGCGCTCCGCGACGAGCCGGCGCTCGCTGCTGCTGCGGCGGTGGGCCGCCCCCGCCGTCGTCGCCCTGCTCATCGCGAGCGGCGGCGGCTACTACTACGTCTTCGCGGCCATCGTCGTCGGCGGCGTGTGGGGGATCGGCGCGGTCTCCCGCCTGGTCCGCGGGGGCGGGCTGCGCTCCGTGCTGGGGGGAGCGGCGCCCGTCGTCGCCCTCGCCGTCGTGATCGGCGCCGAGCTGCTCCTGCTCTCGCTGGGCTACGGAGAGCGCTACGCGCCGTACTTCGAGGGCAGGCGGATCGCGGAGTCGGAGCTGTACGCCGGCAAGTTCCTGCCGCTGCTGTTCCCCTGGGCCGCGACGGGGATCCCGAAGCTCGGCACGATCTCGGTCCTCTACTACGCGGAGTCCGGGTCGAGCCCGATGACGGAGCCACCGGGCCTGCCGCTGATCGCGTCGCTCGCCCTCGGGGTCCTCCTGGCGGCGCTGCCGGTCCTGGCACTGGGCGGTGCAGGACTGCGGCGCTCGGGCGTCGGACGCCTGCTCGACGACTCCCGCTTCCGCGTGCTGGCCGCGGCCACGCTCTGGACCCTGGCCTTCTACCTGCTCACGGGCCTCGGGATGGCGTTCGCCTTCCTCGTCGGCCCGACGATCCGCGCCTGGTCGCGCCTGAGCATCGTCCTGTGCCTTCTCGCGCTGGGCGCGCTCGCCCTGGCGCTCGAGCGGATGCGCCGGCGCTCCCTCGTCGTCGCGGCGAGCCTGCTCGCGCTCGTCGCGGTGGCCGATCAGCTCCTGGGCGTCCGCGAGGACCTGCCGGTGGGTCCCGTGGCGGACGACGAGGTGGTGCAGCTGGTCGACTCGGTCGACGCGGCTCTGCCCGACGGGTGCGGAGTCGTGCAGCTGCCGATCAAGAGCTTCCCCGACACCGGGTCGATCGGCGGCATGCGCGATTACGACGAGGCGCTGCCCTACCTCTACACCGACGACGCCTCGCTGCGCTGGAGCTACGGATCGATCGAGGGCACGACCGGCTTCGACGTGTGGGACGGCTCCGCATCACCGGCGTCGTTCGCCGCGGCGGTGCGCGGGAGCGGAGCGTGCGCTGTCCTCGTCGACACCGCGGCGTACCCCGAGGACGCGGACGCCTGGAAGTCGCTGGTCGGCGCCGTCTCGCCGGACCTGGACCCCGAGGTGGCCTCGAGTGCCGGCCGGTGGCTCCTCTTCGAGGTTCCCCCGCGCAGCTGACGCGCCGAGGCGGGCGCCGGCCGTCTGCGCGGCTGGGGTCCGCGCGGCTTGGGTCAGCGGACGACGACCGACAGCGAGAAGGTCAGGACCCAGAGCAGGCCGAGCACGAGCAGCGGCTTGTCGCCGAGGACCGTGTCCTCCGGCGAGCCGGCCTCGGCGCGGTCGATCTCGTAGGCGTAGCGCAGGAGGGCGACGGCGAAGGGGATGATCGAGATCGTCGTCCACGCCACCGCCGAGTCCGGCGCGGAGAGCTCGAAGGCCCAGAGCGTGTAGGCCACAAGGGCGACTCCGGCGGCCGTCTGCCAGACGAAGCGGAGGTAGCCCGGGCTGTACGCGGCGAGGCTGCGGCGCGTCTCGCTCGAGCCCTCGAGCTGCCGCTTCTCGGAGTAGCGCTTGCCCGCCACCATGAAGAGGGACCCGAAGGCGGTCACGAGCAGGAACCACTGCGACGGGGTGACGTCGGTGGCGAGCCCGCCGGCGACGGCGCGGATGAGGAAGCCGCTCGAGACGATGACCAGGTCGAGCACGACCACGTGCTTCAGCCAGACGCAGTAGCTGACCTGCAGTGCGATGTAGAGGATCACGATCGTGAAGAACCCGAAGGTCCCGTAGACCAGCGCCAGCACGGGCGCGAGGATCACGAGCACCACGAACGCGACCCACGCGAGCGGGACCGGCAGGCGGCCCGAGGCGATCGGGCGGAAGCGCTTCTTCGGGTGCGCCCGGTCGGCCTCGACGTCGAGCAGGTCGTTCAGGAGGTAGATCGCCGAGGAGGCGAGGCACATCACGACGAAGGCGATCGCGACCCGCAGCAGCACGGGCGGCTGCAGGAGGATCCCCGCTGCCAGCGGGGCGGCGATCACGAGGATGTTCTTCACCCATTGGCGGGGACGCAGGCCGGCGATGAGACTCGTGAGCATGTGAGGGGTTCCTGAGACGGGGCGGAGGCCGCGTGAGCGGGACGAGAGGGCCGATCCGAACGGACGACACCGACACCCTAGCCGCAGCCGGCGACGGCGGTCGGCGGACGCGGCTTGCTAGGATCGTCGCCGCCGTCGCCCGCAACGGCTCAGCCCGGTCGCCGCTCGGTCGCACCGCCTTCGGAGGGGATCCGCGCCCGCGTGTTCATCGGAATCATCGTCGCCCTGCTCGCGCTCGCGATCCTGTCGCTCCTCGGTCTCGCCGTGGTCCTGCTCCTGCCGCCGGCGGTGCGCGCGCAGGTCCTGCCGGCCGCGCCGATCCTGGGAATCGCGCTCGCCGTCTGCTACCTGCACCTGCACTCGCTCGTCGCCGGGACGGCCGTCGCGCCCTGGGTGCTCCCGATCCTCGCGGTGGTGCTCGCCGTCCTCGGCGCTCGGGTGCACCGCTCCGTCTCCCTCGGCGGGCGCTCCGGCATCGGACGCGCCGTCACGGGCGTCCTCGCCTCGGCTGTCGCGATCCCTGTCGCGCTCATCCCCATGATCGGGACGGGCTCCTCGCGCTCGCTCCTGATGGGGTTGAGCAACGACGGCTACTACTACATCTCCACCGCGCGCTGGTTCTCGGAGAACGCCACCACGATCGTCCCCTCGATCGAGCAGGACCCCGTGGCGGGGGTGTCGGCGCCGAACGCCGGACCGGCGTCCGAGACGCTGTTCTTCTCGCTGCGGTACGGGCAGGAGCTCGTGCAGGGCTGGCTGTCGGGACTGACCGGCATCGACCTGACCGACGCCTTCACCGCGTGGACGGCGCTCTACATCGCGCTCATCGCCCTGGCGGCGTTCTCCCTCGCCCAGATCCTGCGGCTGCCCCCGGTGGCCGGTGTGATCGCGGCGCTCGCCGTCGCCACCTCGAACAACGTCCTGCACCAGTTCGTCGCGCAGAACGCCGACTCGCTCCTCGGCGGGTCCTTCGCGATCCTCTCGATCGGCCTCGTGTGGCGGGCCCTGGAGACGTCGGAGCACCGCGCCCCGTTCGTCGCACTGGCGGGCTTCGCGCTCGCGGGCCTCGCCGGCACCTACTCCGAGTACTTCTCCTTCGTCGTCGTGGTGCTGGGGCTGGTGACGCTCCTGCGCCCCGTCCGGGCCGTCCCGGGAGCCCTGCTGGGCGCGGTGGTCATCGCGCTCGCCTCGCTCGTCCTCAATCCCGTCGGCTGGGTCAGGACCGTCAGCAACGTCCTCAACATCGCCGCGGTCGCCGCCCCGCCGACGGAGCAGGGCGAGGACTACATCGTCGACACGGTCTTCGGCACCCTGGCCAGTGCCGGCGAGTTCGTCGGCCTGCACGGGTTCGCCCCGACCGGCCGCCTCTCGACGCTCCTGTCCTCGGCCACCGTCTGGGGCGTCGGGGTCGTCGTCGTCCTGGGACTCCTCGTCGCGGCCGTGCACCGCTCGACGGCCCGGGTGGGCCGGGCGGTGCTGATCGCGTCGGTCCTGCTCGCCTCCTACGGCGCGCTGCGGGGCTCGTCGTACTTCTTCCAGCGGATGATCGACGTCGTCAGCCCCTTCGTCGTCGCGGTGAGCGCCCTCGGCGTCGTGCTGCTGCTGGTCCCGCTGGTGCGGCGCGGGGGAGCCGCCCGGACCGTCGGCGCGGTCGCGCTCGGCGGGCTCTCCCTCGGCTGGGTCGCCGTGAACGGCGTCGCCTACGGGCAGCAGCTCATCCCGACCTGGGGCGAGCGCGAGATCAGCCCGGACTACCGCGAGGCGGGCGACTGGGTCGAGGCGCTGGACGACGGCGCCGACGTCACCGTGATGACGGGCGACCTGTTCCAGCAGATGTGGATCTCGGACGAGCTTCAGGACGAGCCGGACGTCGCCTACCCGAGTCTGCGCGGCGACCTCGGCTACCGCGGCGACCTCTCGATGTCCTCGTTCTGGAACGCGCGGGCGACCCGCTACCTGCTCGTGGGCACGGGCGCGCGCTACGCCGCCTCCGAGAGCGCCGTCCTCGAGCGCAACGGGACGTTCGTGCTCCTCGATCTCAGCGCCGGGAGCGCGGCGGCCGCGGTCAACACCTCGCCGGGCCCGGCGTGGAGCTACTTCGTCGACCCGAGCGAGCGGCTGTACGGAGGAGCCGGTGCGCGCATCGCCGTGGTCGGCAACACCGACGTCGAGCTCGGCCTCGCCGTGGTCAACCTCCCCGGGGTGGCGGAGGCCGGAGTCGACGTGGACTTCGACGGCGACGGCTGCTCCGCCGCGGGCGACGCCGCCCAGGTCACCGCCGCGGAGGTCTCGGCCGCCTCGGGCGTGTGCATCGTCGAGACGCTGGATCCGGCGAGCGCACCCGGACCGGACGTCCGCGTCGCGCTGGACGAGCTCACCCTGATCGGCGGCTGAGCGTGGCGCTCGCTCCTCGCACGACCGCGCTCGTCCTCCTCGCCGGAGCCGGCGTGGCGGGAGTGGCGACGTACGCGCTGGTGCTGATCGTCGCCGCGACGACCGGCGCGTCGGCCTACTCCGAGTTCTCGGTCTTCTGGTCGATGACCGTGATCGTGGCGCTCGGCGTCTTCCTCCCGCTCGAGCAGGAGACCTCGCGACTGGTCAGCACGGGCAGGCTCAGCGGGCCGGCGCCGGCGGTCATCGGGTCGATGCTCCGGCGCGGTCTCGTGCTCGCCCTCCTCGCCGCCGTCGTGAGCGCGGCGCTCTGGGCGGGTCTGGTGGGCTTCTCGGCCCGCTCGAGCGTCCTGTTCGGCGGCCTCGTCCTCAGCTACGCGGGATACGCCGTGCAGTTCTCGGTGCGCGGGCATCTCGCGGGAACCGGCCGTCGCGCGCTGTACGGAGCGGTCGTCGCGTCCGAGGGCGTCGCGCGGATCCTCCTCGCGCTCCTGGTCGCGCTGCTCCTGCCGGAGACGGCGGCGTTCACCGGTCTCGTCGCGGTCGCCGCCGCCGCGTCGGCGGTCCCGGCGCTGCTGGCGCTGAGGGGGGAGCGGGGCCGGCGAGCCCCGGCCGCGCGCACTCCGACCGGCGCCGAGGTGCGCCGCGGGCTGTCCCGCCTGGTCCTCGGCACCATCGTCCTGCAGCTCCTGCTCAACTCGCCGCCGCTGCTCGCCGCCGCGTTCTCGCCGGGAGCGCTCGCGGGCGCCGTGCTGTCCACGGTGACGCTGGCGCGCATCCCCGTCTTCGTGTACCAGTCGATCCAGTCGATGTACCTGCCGGTGGTCGCCGGGGCGATCCGCGAGGGGGACGGCCCCCGGGCGCGGCGCGCTGTCGCGACGGCGGTCGGCGCGGCCGCCGCGGTCGCAGTGCTCGTCACCGCGACGGCCTCGCTGCTGGGCCCCTGGGTCATGTCCGTGGCGTTCCCGGCGGTCGCCGCCCCGGACGCGGTCGGCATCGGCTCGATCGCCGCCGCCGTCTCGCTGCTCCTGGTCGCCCTCGTCGCCTCGGACGGCCTGGCCGCCCTGGGCGACCACGCCGCGCTCTCGGCCCACTGGCTGATCGGGGCCGTCGCCGGGGCGCTCGCCCTGCTGCTGCCCGTCGACGATGTCGTACGATCGGTACTCCCGCTCGCCGTCGGATCGGTTCTCGCAGGAGCGCTGCACCTCGTCCGGGTCGCGGCCATCACCCGGCGGCACCGACCGCAGTGATCCCGATCACGACCCGATCCTGCTCAGACCCCGAAAGGAGCGGCGTGCCCCGTCCCGACCGCGACATCGACGTCCTCTTCGTCCTCAACTACTACGCGCCCTACGTCAGCGGCCTCACCGACGTCGTCCGGATGGTCGCGGAGTCGCTCGCCGCGGAGGGCAGGCGCGTGGTCGTCGTCGCCCAGAAGCACGACGACTCCCTCGCGTCGCACGAGGTGCTCGCGGGCGTCGAGGTCGTCCGGTGCGCCGTCCAGGTCCGCATCGGGAAGGGCCTGCTCTCCGCCTCCTTCCCCGTCGTCGCGGCGCGGTACGCGCGCCGCAGCCGCGTGGTCAACATGCACCTCCCCATGCTCGAGTCCGGGGTCGTCGCCGCGATCGCCCGCACGGGCACGCCCGTCATCTCGACCTACAACTGCGACGTCACGCTGGGCTCCAGCCCCTTCGAGCGGTTCCAGATGGCCGCCATGGACGCCTCGTGCCGAGCGGCCGTCCGGCTGTCGACGGTGACGGTCGTCACCACCTTCGACTACGCGACGCACTCGCGTCTCGCGGCGACCCTCCGGCGCGGCCACCTCGAGGAGATCCCGCCGCCCACCCGCGACCGGACCGGCGGCTCGCCGACCTTCCGCCACGGTGACGGGCTGCACGTCGGATTCCTCGGGCGCATCGTGGAGGAGAAGGGCATCGGCTACCTCGTCGACGGCTTCCGGGCCCTCGACGACCCGGACGCGCGCCTGCTGATCGGAGGCGACTTCGCCGCGGTGGCGGGAGGGAGCGTGATCGAGGAGGTGCGCCGGCGCATCGGCGGCGACGACCGGATCACCGTTCTCGGCTTCGTCGCGGAGGAGAGCATCCCCGACTTCTACGCGTCGCTCGACATCTTCGCCCTCCCGTCGATCAACGCCCTCGAGGCCTTCGGCATCGTGCAGGTCGAGGCGATGCGGGCCGGTGCGCCCGCCATCGCCTCCGATCTGCCCGGCGTCCGCACGCCGGTGGAGCGCACCGGCTTCGGCCGGATCGTGCCCCGACGCGATGCGCCGGCGATCACGCGGGCGATCGAGAGCATCCGCTCGGACACCCTCGACCGCGTCGAGGGCGCGCGCATCGCCGGGGAGCTCTACTCGCGGGAGACCGTGGTGTCGCAGTACCGCGACCTCTTCGACCGCGTCGCCCTCGAGTCGGTCGGCTCCGCGACGTCCGCCTAATATGTACGGGTGCCTGACGTGACAGAGAACGAGCCGCCCCGCGAGGACTCCCTCCCCGCAGCATCCGACTCCGCGACCGCCGCTCCGTCGCAGGAGGAGACCGTGGAGGAGCTGCGAGCGCGCCTCGACGCGCTGCTCAACGATCCCCTCGACGAGTGGCTCCAGCACATGCACGTCGGGGGAGTGGTCGCCGCGGCGCCCTTCGAGTCGACCCTGTCCTGGCGGGTGACCAAGCCCCTCCGAGCCGTCCGCCTCTTCCAGATCCGCGCCTCCCAGCTCGGCGTGGGCGGAGCGGTCGGGCACACGGCCCGGTACGTCTCCCGTCGACTCGGCCGCCGCGCCTGATGGCGGAGCAGTCGACCCGTTCCCAGCGGCGGGCGTTCCTCCAGCAGCGCCTCGACCAGCTCGCCCCGTTCGTCATCGAGGACGAGCACCGGCGCGCGGCCCTCAGTGGCCGCGGCCCCGGGCCGCTCCTGGACGCGATCGCCCGCGAGACGAAGCGGCGAGCGTCCGACGACATCACGTGGCTCGCGCTCGCCGCGTTCCTCGCGGTGATGCCCGTCGAGCACTTCTTCCTCTGGTTCCGCCGCTCCCTCGAGCTCTGCGAGCCGGACGAGGCGATCCGCGTCTTCCTCGCGGCGGGCGCCCGCGCGACCACCGGCTACGCCGACCTCGGCTCGACGGTCGAGATCGTCACCGGAGCCGTCGTCGCCGACGTCGACTTCTGCGCGCGCCACGCCCACCAGACCGGCATCCAGCGGGTGGTGCGCAACACGATGAGGCGCTGGCACGGCGACAAGGACGTCCTGCCGGTCGCCTGGGTCAACGGCTCGATGGCCATGCGCCGTCTGAGCCCCGTCGAGCTCGAGCGCGTCGTCGACTACGAGGTCAGCCGCTCCAAGCCCTGGCAGGACGGCGATCCGGACCAGGTGAGCTTCGTCGTGCCCTTCCGCTCCACCGTGCTGATCCCCGAGGTCCCCGGCTTCAACCTGTGCGCACCCTACGCGTCGCTCGCGGCGCACTCGGGCAACTCCGTCGGTCTCATCGGGTACGACGCGATCCCGGTCGTGAGCGCCGAGACCGTCCCCGGGATCGAGACCGCCCGCTTCGTGAACTACCTCTCGATCGTGAAGCACGCCGATCGCGTGGCCGGCATCAGCGAGTCGGCCTCCGCCGAGTTCGAGGGCTTCGTCCATGCCCTGCCGGCCCAGGGCCTCGTCGGGCCGCGGATCAGCACGGTCGCCCTCCCCGTCGACCGCCCGAACACGGTCGACGCGTCGATCGCCCCCTCGGTCGTCGGCCCGCTCGTGCTCGCCGTCGGCAGCACCGAGCCGCGCAAGAACCACCTCGCCGTGCTGCACGCGGCCGAGCGGCTCTGGCGCGAGGGGAAGGTGTTCACGCTCCGCTTCATCGGCAACGGCAACGACTGGTCGACGACGGTCTTCGACGTCCGCATCCGCGAGGCGCAGAACCGCGGGCGCACCGTCGAGCTGTGGCGCGGGGCGAGCGACGACAAGCTCATCGCCTCCTACGAGAACGCGCGCTTCCTGGTCTTCCCCTCGACTCATGAGGGCTACGGACTGCCCGTCGCCGAGGCCCTCGCCCTCGGGGTCCCGGTCATCACGTCCGATCACGGCTCGCTGGCCGAGATCGCCCGCGACGGGGGCTGCGTGACCGTCGATCCCGGCGACGACGACGCGCTGCTCGACGCGATGCGCGAGCTGCTGAGCTCCGACGAGCGCATCGAGCAGCTGCGCGCCGAGGCGCTCGCGCGTCCGGTGCGCACCTGGGACGACTACGCGCAGGAGCTCTGGGACGCGCTCGTGCCCGACGGACAGGGCGCCGCCCGCGTCTCGGCGATCACGAAGGAGGACGTCGATGCGTGATGCACTCGCCGTGGACCGCATGAGCGTGCTGCTGGAGGCCCTGGCCCCCGAGACCGCTCCGGCCGCCGACGCCGACGGTCTCGTCCACCAGCTCGCGGACGCGCTCGCCGAGCCCGGCAGCGACGAGGTGTGGCTGACGCTCTCCGTCCTCACGGGCGCCCTGCCCGTGCGCGACGAGGTGGTCGACGCGCTCCGCCTCGTGCGGCTCGACGGGCCCCGCGCGCTGGTCCGCTCCCTCATCGGCAGCCGGGCGAACGGCTTCGTGCTCAACCGCCTGCGCACGCCCCGCGTCCGCGTGGTCTCGGGGGCCGTCGTCGTGGATGTGCACCACACCGCGCGCACCGGACTCGCCACGGGCATCCAGCGGGTCGTGCGCAAGACGATCGCGGAGTGGGTCCAGCGCCACCAGATCGTCCTCGTCGGCTGGGACGGCGCGGGCCGCACCCTCCGCGAGCTCGATCCGGCCCTGCGCCGCAACGCCCTGTACGGCACGCTGCCGGAGGCGAAGGCCGACCCCGCCGCCGAGATCCTCGTGCCGTGGCGGTCGCGCTACATCCTCCCCGAGCTCGCGACCGAGGACGAGCGCACCTCGCGCATCGCCGCCCTGGCCGAGTTCAGCGGCAACGCGACCTCGACCATCGGCTTCGACTGCGTCCCCCTGACGACCGCCGAGACCGCGCACATCGGGATCAGCGCCGCGTTCTCGCGCACCCTCGTGGCGGTCAGCCACATGGACCGCGTGGCGACGATCTCGGAGGCCGCGGCGATCGAGTACGGCGGCTGGCGCGAGATGCTCCGAGGAGTCGGCCGCAGCGGCCCCGAGATCCGCGAGGTGATCCTGCCCTCCGAGGCGGGCGTCGTCGATCAGGAGGGGCTCCTCCGTGCCCGAGCCGATCTGCTCTCCGAGGACCTGCCGCTGGTCGTCTGCGTCGGAAGCCACGAGCCGCGCAAGAACCACCTGGCCGTGCTGCACGCCGCCGAGCTCCTCTGGCGCGAGGGGCGGGAGTTCGCACTGGTGTTCGTCGGCGGCAACGCCTGGAACAGCGAGGAGTTCCAGGTCCGCCTGGGCGAGCTGCAGAACGACGGGCGGCCGGTCTCGTCGCACTCCGCGATCACCGACGAGCTCCTCTGGAGCGCGTACCGGCTGGCGCGCTTCACCGTCTTCCCCTCGCTCAACGAAGGTTTCGGCCTGCCGGTCGCCGAGTCCCTCGCCGTCGGCACCCCCGTCGTGACGGCGCGCTTCGGCAGCATGGCCGAGATCGCGTCGCAGGGCGGAGCCGTGCTCGTGGACTCGCGCGACGACGACGACATCGCCCGCGGCATGCGCGCGCTGCTGACCGACGACGAGCTCCTCGAGCGTCTGCGCACGGAGGCCCTCACCCGGGACAACTCGTCGTGGGCCGAGTACGCCGACGCCCTCTGGGACTTCCTGACCGGGACGCGCGCCGTCGTCGCGTCCTGATCAGCGGCGCCGCGTCGCCGGTCGGCCGGCGCTGAGGTCCTCGGCTGCGCCCACCAGCGCGTCGGCCGCATCGATCCACGGGCGGATCGTCCCGGCCCGCACCCGCCGGGGCTCGGTCACGGCCTGCTCGAGGGCGCGGACCAGACCCTTCCGGTCTCCGGGCTCGACGAAGACGGCCGCGTGCTCGTTGCCGCGAAGCGCGTCCCGGATGCCGGGGATGTCGGAGACGACGACCGGAGTGCCGGTGGCGACGGCCTCGAGAGCAGGCAGGCCGAAGCCCTCGTGGTGCGAGACGAGCGCCAGCGCGTCGGCGCCGGTCATCAGAGCGGGCATCTCCTCGTCCTCGACGAAGGAATCGGGGAACCGCACGTCGGCCCCCGCGGCGACCGCGTCGCGCACGGCCCGATGCACGTCGTCCGCCTCCCAGGACGTGCCGCCGACGAGCAGCAGAGTGTGGCCGGGGGGACGGTCGGCCGCGGCGTAGGCGCGCACGAGTTCCGCGACGTTCTTGCGCGGCTCGATCGATCCGACGAAGAGCAGGTAGCGGGAGAGCCCGAGCCGCCGCTTCACCGCGCGCACCTCCGCGTCCGGCCTCGGCCGGAAGACGCGGGTGTCGACGGTCGTCGGCAGCACGCGGAGGCGGCCCTCGGGGACGCCGAGGCTCCCGGCGATCTCGGCGGCGGCCGAGGGCGTCCCGGTCGCGACGAGGCGCGAGCGCGCCAGCCAGCCCGGCATCCGCGCGGCGAGGAGGGAGCGGCGCGGTTCCGGCACCAGCTCGGGTGCGACGGCGAAGCACGCGTCGTGCACGAAGGTGATGCCCGCCGAGCGGGCGGTGAGAGCCCAGTTGCGGAAGTTGGGGAAGAAGTACACGCCCCGGCCCACGAGCAGATCGAGCGGGATCGGGGTGCGGGTCAGGAAGCCGAGGACGCGACGGGGGAGCGGCACGCCGATCACGCGGGTCCCGGCCGGCGCGACCCGCTCGACGGCGGCCCGCTCCGAGCGCGGCACGAACAGCGCGAGGTCGATCCGGTCCGCGAAGCGCGGATCGCCCAGCGCGCGGACCGTCTCGAGGAGGACGTGGCCGACGCCGGTCATCGCCCCTGCAGCGAGAGGAGTCGCATCGATGCGCAGGCGCACGCGGCGGCTCACGCCTTCGTGACCCCGTTCACCGTCGCCGAGGCGGCGACGCTCACCAGCCCGACGCGCTTGTCGCTGCGCTCCACGGTAAACCTCGCTCCCACGGGCACGCGGGTGAACTCGCCGTTCCCGAGGGTCGAGGCCGACGCGTGCACCGCGTAGGTGCCGCCGCCGAAGCGGATGTCGGGGAGGTCGAACGTGATCGTCGTCTCCTCCGTCAGCGGGGGGTGCTCGAAGCCGAGGCGCATGGTGTTGGTGCCGAACACGATCTGCCCCATGGGGGTGTCGACGCCCATCCCCACGAACCAGCGCTCCAGCGGCGTGCTGGTCAGGGGTCGCAGGGTGACGTGCACCCGCAGGTCGTCGCCGGGGCGCAGCGTGCGGTTGCCGTCCTCGACCGTGCCGCCCTCCAGCTCGATGCCCACGATCTCGCCCGGCTGGATCTGCTCGGGCTCCTCACCGGTCTCCTCGGCCTCGACGATGGCCTCGGCGGTCTCGCGCTCGACGCGCTCCTGGCGCGAGTTCTCGAAGCCGTTGCGCAGGACCTCGAGGCCGCGTGCGGTCTCGCCGTCGTAGATGACCGCGCCGTGCTGGAGCACGATCGCCCGATCGCACAGCTCGCCGACCTGCTCGAGGGAGTGGGTGACCAGCACGATCGTCTTGCCGGCGCGCTGGAAGGCGCGGATCCGATCCATGCACTTGCGCTGGAACGGCTCGTCGCCGACCGCCAGCACCTCGTCGACCAGCAGGAGGTCGGGGTCGGTGTGGATCGCGATGGCGAAGGCGAGCCGCACGTACATGCCGGACGAGTAGAACTTGACCTGGGTGTCGATGAAGTCGGCGATCTCGGAGAAGTCGACGATCGAGTCGAACTTGTCCTCGAGCTCCTTGCGGGAGAGTCCGAGGATCGCGCCGTTCAGGAAGACGTTCTCGCGCCCGGTGAGGTCGGGGTGGAATCCGGCGCCGAGCTCGAGGAGCGCGGCGAGGCGACCACGGCGCTCGACCGTCCCGGTCGTGGGCTGGATGATCCCGCCGATGAGCTTGAGCAGGGTGCTCTTGCCCGAGCCGTTCGCACCGATGAGCCCGACGGTCGAGCCCAGCGGGATCTCGAGGTCGATGTCCTTGAGCGCCCAGAAGTCGTCGCGGTGCTGCTTGCCGCGGCCGAAGTTGACGATGCGCTCCTTGACGCTCTTGTCCTTGCGGATGACGAACCGCTTGGACGCGTTCTGCACCCGGATGATCGTGGGCATCGCCACGGCGTCGGGCACGGAGATCTCGGATTCGAGAGTCATGGGATCAGATCTCCTGGGCGAAGTTGCCCTCGAGGCGGCGGAAGATGCGGTGCGAGACCCACACCAGCACGAGCCCGACGAGGAAGACGAGGAAGAGGTGGAGGGCCATGTCGGCGGGCCAGGGCTGACCGGCGACGGCGCGGACGGTCCCGTCGGTCTGCTCGACCATGGTCTCGCGCGAGCCCGGACCCCAGATGGCGCGCTGGAAGGCGAGGATCGCGTTGGTCATCGGGTTGAGCAGGTAGATCTGCTCGAGCCACGGCGGGACCGTCTCGACGACGAAGGACCACGCGTAGGTGATCGGCGAGAGCCAGAAGAAGATGAGCAGGCCCACCTCGACCAGGAACTGGATGTCGCGGAGGTAGACGTTCAGCGCCGAGAGGGCGAGCGCCAGGGCGAGCCCGTAGACGAGGGTCACCGCGAGGGCCGGGAAGATGAAGAGCAGCTGCCAGCTGATCTCGAGAGCGCCGAGCGCCGCGGCACCGATGATCAGCACCAGGAACTGCACCGCGAAGTTGAAGAGCGCGGCTCCGATCGTGGCGACCGGGAAGATCTCGCGCGGCAGGTAGACCTTCTTGATCAGGCCCGCGTTCGCGAGGATCGAGGTGGTGCCGGTGGCGACGATCTCGCTGAAGAGGTTCCACAGCGTCAGACCGCAGAACACGAAGATCGCGAAGACGGGGATCCCGCGGGCGGCCCCGAGGAACTGGCCGATCGCCACGTAGTAGATCATCAGCATGACGAGCGGGCGGATGAGCGTCCAGACGAAGCCGAGGCTCGAGTCCTTGTAGCGCGCCTTGAGCTCGCGGTTCACCAGGAGCTTGAGCAGCTCGCGGTGGCGGAAGATGTCGAGGAGCGACGAGACGAATCCGCTCGCCCGGCTCGTTCCCGGCTGGGTGCCGCTCTGGTGGAACGGCTCCTGCGCGATCGCGTCGACGCGGTCGGCCGCGCGCGTGATCGTCGACTTGTTGGTGCTCATCGGTCTCCCAGCCATAGCACTGCCGTGGCGGCAGCGGGATCATTGTACGGTTCCGTCCGCTCGGAGCCCCGGGAGAGGCGGGAGACGGAGGCCCGGTGGCTCAGCTCGCGCGCCGGGCGAGGTCGAGGTCGTGCGCGACCATGCGGGCCACGATCTCCTCGAAGGCGACGGTCGGCCGCCAGCCGAGCACGTCGCGGGCGCGGGAGGCGTCTCCGCGCATCTCGGGGGCGTCGACCGGGCGGGCGAACCGCGGGTCGAGGACGACGAGGCGCTCCCAGTCGTCGATCCCGGCGGCGGCGAACGCCGCGCCGACGAAGTCGCGGACGGAATGCGCGACTCCCGTCGCCACGACGTAGTCGCCCGCCTCGTCGGCCCGCGATGCGCGGACGAGGGCGTCGACGTAGTCGGGAGCCCAGCCCCAGTCGCGGCGGACGTCGAGGTTGCCGAGGGACAGCTCGGTCGCGGTGCCCGCGGCGATCGCCGCGACGCCCGCGGTGATCTTGCGCGTGACGAAGGCCTCGGGCCGGCGCGGCGACTCGTGGTTGTAGAGGATGCCGGAGGAGGCGTGCAGCCCGCGACCGCGGTAGACGCCCACGAGCAGGTGCGCGAACGCCTTCGCCGCGCCGTAGGGCGACACCGGGCGGATCGGCGTCGACTCCGTCTGCGGGTTCTCGGCCGCGGCTCCGAAGATCTCGCTGGAGGAGGCCTGCACGAAGCGCACCTCGCGGCCGGTCGACTCCTGCAGCGACAGCGCCGCCTCGAGGAGCGCGGCGACGGCCGTGCCGGTGACCTCGGCGGTCAGCACCGGCTCCTTCCACGACAGCGCGACGGACGACAGCCCGGCCAGGTGGAAGATCGTGTCCGGCGCCGCCTCCGCGACGACGCGGCCGAGGCCGGCGGCGTCGCGGAGGTCGCCCTCGAGGGAGCGGACGGCGGGAGGGAGACCGGAGTCGTCCCCGCGCACGAGCGCGGTGACGTCCCAGCCGTCCTCGAGCAGGCGCTCGACGAGGTAGCCCCCGTCCTGCCCGCTCGCTCCGGTGACGAGAGCGGAGGGCATGACTACTTGATCAGCGCGGTCTGCTCGACGAGGTCGTTCTCGACCATCATCGCGACCAGCTCGGGGAAGGAGACCTTGGGCTCCCAGCCGAGGACGTCGCGGGCCTTCGACGGGTCGCCGATGAGGAGGTCGACCTCGGCGGGGCGCATGAACGCGGGGTTCTGCGTGACGTAGGGGGTCCAGTCGTCGATGCCGACGTGCTGGAACGCGATGTCGAGGTACTCGCGGATCTCGTGGGTCTCGCCGGTCGCGACCACGAAGTCGTCGCCCTCGGGCTGCTGCAGCATGCGCCACATCGCGTCGACGTAGTCGCCGGCGAAGCCCCAGTCGCGCTTCGCGTCGAGGTTGCCGAGCTCGATGGTGTCCTGCAGGCCGAGCTTGATGCGGGCGACCGCGAGGCTGATCTTGCGGGTCACGAACTCCGGGCCGCGGCGGGGCGACTCGTGGTTGAAGAGGATGCCCGACGAGGCGTGCATGCCGTAGGACTCGCGGTAGTTGATGGTCATGTAGTGACCGAACACCTTGGCGACGCCGTAGGGCGAGCGCGGCCAGAGGAGGGTCTCCTCGCGCTGCGGCACCTGCTGGACCTTGCCGAACATCTCGGAGGAGGACGCCTGGTAGAACTTCACGCGCGACATGTCGTCGCCGGCGTAGAGGCGGGTCGCCTCGAGGATGTTGAGCACGCCCTTGCCGGTGACGTCGGAGGTGAGGGACGCGTTCTCCCACGAGTACGCCACGAAGGAGATGGCGCCGAGGTTGTAGACCTCGTCGGGCTGGGCGACGGCGAGCACGCGGACGAGGCTCGAGACGTCGGTGAGGTCACCGGTGAGCAGCGTCACCTCGGGCACGACCCGGCGCACGAGCTCGTACTTCGGGTTGTTCTGCCCGCGGACCAGGCCGAAGACCTCGTAGCCCTTCGAGAGCAGCAGCTCGGCGAGGTAGAGGCCGTCCTGGCCGGTGATTCCGGTGATCAAAGCGCGGGGCACGTGGTGGTCCGTTTCGTCGTGGGTCGATGACAGCGGGCTACATACTACCCATCGCCTCCCGCGCCGTCCGGATCGGGACCGGCGGGGCGGCGCCGCGCGCCGGTATCCTGACCCGTCTCGGACACGATTGGACGCCATGCCGGAACCGCTCCCCGTCACCCTCGCCGTGCTCACCGTCGACCCGGGCGGGATGGGCGGCGGGGAGACCTACGCCCGTGCGCTGACGCGCCTCCTGGTGCCGCGGCCCGGCGAGGACGGCCTGCGCGTGCGCGTCCTGGTGCCCGAGAACGCGCGCGGCTTCAGCGAGGGCGTCCCGGAGCAGGTCGCGGACGGAGTGGTCAGCGGAGCGGGGCACCGCCGTCGGGCGGTCGGCATGCTGCAGGCGCTCGCGCGCACCGTGCGGCTGCGGCGGCGGCTGGAGCGCGACGAGATCCTGTACTTCCCGTTCACGGTCCCGCTGCCGTGGCCCTCCCGCCGCCAGGGCCACGTGCAGATGCTGTTCGACCTGCAGCACCGCGACCTCCCCGAGCTCTTCCCCCGGGTCGAGCGCGTGTTCCGCCGCGTCGCCTACGAGGCGACGGCCCGGCGCGCCGACGCGGTCATCACGATCAGCGCCTTCACCAAGAGCCGCATCGTCGAGCTGCTCGGGATCCCGGAGGAGCGGGTGCACGTCTCGCACCTGGGAGTGGACACCTCGCGGTTCCGGCCGAATCTCGGCGAGCGCGACGACTTCGTCTTCTTCCCGGCCCGCGCGTGGCCGCACAAGAACCACGCCCGGCTGTTCGAGGCGATGCGGCTGCTGCGGGCCGACGGCCACGGCCTGCGACTCGTGCTGACCGGCGGGGACCTGGACCGGCTGGGCGAGCTGCCCGACTTCGTCGAGTGGCGCGGCCACGTCGCTCCCGAGGAGCTCGCCGAGCTCTACCGGCGAGCGGCGGTGCTCGCGTTCCCCAGCCTCTACGAGGGCTTCGGCTTCCCGCCGATCGAGGCGATGGCGTCGGGATGCCCGGTCGCGGCGGCCGACGCCGGATCCCTGCCCGAGATCTGCGGGGACGCCGCCGTGTACGTCGATCCGCTCGATCCGCGCTCGATCGCCGACGGGATCCTCGAGGCGATCGCGCGGCGCGAGCAGCTCGCTCCGCTGGGACTCGCCCGAGCCGCCCGCTTCGACTGGGAGCGCTGCCGCCGGGAGCATCTCGAGGTGTTCCGCGCCGTGGCGGAGCGGCGCGGCCGCGGCGGATCCCGGCGCCGCGGGATCAGTCGCGCGGGTGCAGGAGGCGTCGCCAGCTGAGCCCCTGCGCGGCGCGCATGGCGCAGATCACCACGAGCAGCCAGCCCGCGTCCAGCAGGATCGAGCTCTCGGCCAGTCCGGTGACGACCAGCACCGTGAGGACCATCACCGGCCACACGTGCACGACCGCCTTGCGCTCGGACGCGATCAGCCACGACCGCCACAGGGCGAGACCGACGAGCGCCACGAAGAGCGCGGCCCCGACCACGCCGACCTGCAGGGCGAGGTCGAACAGTGCGTTCAGGCTCGACGAGTGCGGTCGGCCCGAGAGGTAGTCGATGGCGTTGAAGGGGTACATGTCGGTGCGCCAGTAGCCGACCCAGCCCCAGCCGATCAGCGGATCGAGGTCGGTGAAGCGCCACACCTGCTGCCACAGGGTGAGCCGGAACTCGAACTCGCTGCCCGCGTTGAGCAGGGCGATGATCCGCGAGCGGAAGATCCAGGCGGCGAGGGCCGCGGCGACCGCGACTCCGAGGGTGGCGTACTGCCGGCTCCGCCGGTGCTCGCTGTCTCCGCGCCGCACCCAGCGCAGCGCGAGAGCGACGACGGCGGCGACCACCAGCACCCCGGCGCTCACGGCCGACCGGGTGAAGAGCAGGGTGACGACGGCGAGGGCGAGGGAGGCGAGGGCGGGTCCGCGGGCGACGGAGCGCGTCATCAGCTCGACCGCGAAGGTCACCACGGCGAGCAGGCAGACCAGCCCGAGCTGGTTCCGGGTGCCGACGAGCCCCTGGATCGGACCGCCGACCGCGAGCTGACCCTCGACGCCGAGGAAGCGCAGCGGCCGGTCGATCAGCACGCCCGCCACCACCTCGACGGCGACGGAGGCGATCAGGACGAAGCGCAGGACGTCGCCGACCGAGCGGATGATCTGGATGATGTCGCGGGTCACTCCGATCGCGACGGCCAGGAACGCGAGCGCGAGCTGATAGGCGACACCCGAGACCGTCGACCACTGGTAGCCGCTCCAGAGCACGCTCAGCGCGATCCACCCCAGGAACACGAGGATGCTGGTCGGCAGCAGCCCCTCCCAGTCGAGCATCCCCCGGCGCAGCACGATCATCGCCGCGGCGAGGACGGTCAGCGTGGCGATCGCGGCGATGTAGCCGGGCCAGCCGATCACTCCGCGGACCGCGGGCGCGCAGAGCACCACGACGAGGGTGGACTGAGCGAGGGCGGCCGCGAACTGCGGCGAGGCCACCGCGTCCGACAGGTACGGCGGGAGAGCGGACGGACGCCGGCCCGTCATCGCCCTGCGCGCTCGCCGGCGACGGGGACGGGGTCGGCCGCCAGGGCCTCCTCCGCCTCGTTCGCGGGCTGCTTCGTCAGCACGGCGAGGGCGACGAGCAGGAGCCAGCCGCTCTCGATCAGCAGCCGGCTCTCGGCCAGCGACTGCGCGAGCAGGGCGACGACGATCAGGAGCGGAGCGAGGGAGAGGGCGGAGTAGGGGAGCGCGGCGGTGGCGCTGCGGCGCGGCCGGTCGACCGCGCGGAACCAGGAGCGCCACAGCGTCGAGACGACGAGCGCCGTGAAGAGCACGAGACCGACGGCGCCGAGCTGGAACCAGACGTCGAGCGCGGCGTTGTGGGCCTGGAGGTAGAGGACGCCCTTGCGCTCGGCGAGCGTGTCGAACGGCGCGGCCCAGGGCGCCCAGTAGCTGACCCAGCCCCAGCCGAGCACCGGGCGCTCGGCGGCGAGGGCGCCGACCGCGTTCCAGATGTCGAGACGGCCGGTCGCGTCCTCGCTCTTGCCCAGGAGGGCGAGGAGCGCGCCCCGGCCCGCGAGCAGACCGACGACGAGCACCGCTCCGACGGCCGCCGCGGTGAGGTACACCGGCCGGCGCCGGTCCTCGCCCCGGCGGCGGGCCCACAGCGCGAAGGCCGCGGCGAGGCCGACGGCGACGGCGCAGAGCAGCACGGTCGACGAGCGGGTGAGCAGCAGGGTCGCGGCGAACACCAGCGCCCACACGACGCCCCAGCGTCGCCGGACGGTGCGCGCCGCGAGCTCGAGGAGCACCACGACGAGGCCGAGCAGCGCGGCGAACCCCAGCAGATTGCGGTTGCCGACGATGCCCTGGATCGGGTCGCCCGTGAACAGGGCGGCCTGCGACCAGTAGAAGGCATCGGGGATCCGGCCGCTCGCCGGGAGGTCGATGACGAGGGGCAGCACGCTCTGCCGCACGACGACGGCGATCACCAGCTCGAAGAGGAGGGAGACGCCCACGGTGATCCGGAGGGCCCGCCCGAGCGCGGTGACGAAGGCGCCGGTGCCGAGCAGGAGCCCGAGGGCGACTCCTCCGAAGGTGGTGGCGAGCTGGGCGGTCACGCCGATCGCGCTCGCACCGGGGTACGCGGACCAGAGCAGCGACAGGACGACGAGGCACAGGAACGCGAGGAGCGACTTGGGCGTGCGGCTCCACAGCAGCCTCGGCCGCTCGCGCACGACGACGACCACGACCGCGACGAGCAGAGCGCCGACGACGAGGCCCCAGCCCCACCACCCGGCGAGGTTGCGCAGTGCCTGCCCGGAGATCAGGACCGTCAGCACGGCGACCGCCAGCACCCGGGGAGCGGAGGGCGCGGCGCGACGGATCATGGCGATCAGTCTAGAGAGGGGCCGCGCCGCCGCGGATCAGACGAACGCCGCCGTCCCGGTGATGGCGCGGCCGACGATGAGAGTGTTCATCTCGCGGGTGCCCTCGTAGGAGTAGAGCGCCTCCGCGTCGGCGAAGAAGCGGGCGACCCCGTAGTCGAGGACGATGCCGTTGCCGCCCATCACCTCGCGGCACCAGGCGACCGTCTCCCGCATCCGCGCGGTCGTGTAGGCCTTGGCGAGGGCGGAGTGCTCGTCGCGCTGCTCGCCCGCGTCGAGCATCTCGGACACCCGCGTCGCCAGGGCGATGCTCGCGGTGATGTTCCCGATGCTCTTGACGAGCAGGTCCTGCACGAGCTGGTGGCCGACGAGCGGCTTGCCGAACTGCACGCGCTCGCGGGCGTAGCGCAGCGCCGCGTCGTAGGCGCCGATCGCGACTCCGATCGCCTGCCACGCCACCTCGGCGCGCGTCAGGCGCAGCACCTTCGCGGTGTCGCGGAACGAGTTCGCGTTCTGCAGCCGGAGCGACTCCGGGACCCGCACGCCCTCGAGCACGATGTCGGCGTTCTGGATCGTGCGCAGGCTCTGCTTGCGGGCGATCGCGGTGGCCCGGTACCCCGGGGTCGAGGTGGGGACGAGGAACCCCTTCACCTGCTGATCGGCGACGTCCTTCGCCCAGATCACGGTGATGTCGCTGAACGTCGCGTTGCCGATCCAGCGCTTCGCACCGTCGAGGACCCACTCGTCGCCCTCGCGCCGCGCCGTCGTCCGCAGGCCCTGAGCGGAGTCGGAGCCGGACTGCGGCTCGGTCAGCCCGAACGCGCCGATCACCTCGCCCGACGCGAGCTTCGGCAGCCATTCGGCGCGCTGCTCGTCCGAGCCCGTCACCTGGACCGTGCCCATCACGAGCCCGTTCTGCACGCCGACGTAGGTCGCGATGCCCGCGTCGACGCGGCCGAACTCCAGCGCCACCCAGCCCCGGAAGACCGCGGAGTTCTCGATCGCCCGGGTGCCGGGCCACGACAGTCCGATCGCGCCGGTGGCGTGGATGCCGGGCACCAGGTGGCGGGGGAACTCGGCGCGCTCCCAGTAGTCGTCGGCGATCGGGCGCACCTGCTCCTCGAGGAACGAGCGCATGCCGGCGAGGAGCTCCTTCTCGGCGGGGGAGAGGCTCCCCGCGAACCCGTAGAAGTCGGCCGCCAACGTCTCGAAGATCGTGCTGTCCATGTGCTCCGTCGCTCTCTCGCTCGAGCCGGGCCGCCCCTGAGCTCCAGCGGCGGCGACGCGGCTCCCGCCAGCGTACGAAGACCTCGCCGCTCCGGCACGAACGGTGGAGGGGAGCGCCAATCGGGTGCCCGCGACCAGCGGTCGCCGTTGTGGATCCTGCTACCGTCGCAGCGGAGCGGCCCCGGCAGGGTCCGGACGGCGCGGCTCCCACTGCTCCCCGGACGGAAAGGCCCGCCCCGTGTTCATCCCGATCGGCAACACCCCCCGCGACTACGCCTGGGGCTCCTCCACCGGCATCTCCGACGCGCTCGGCACGCCGGCCTCGGGCGGCCCGGAGGCGGAGCTGTGGCTCGGTGCGCACGCCGGATCGCCGTCGAGGATCCTCGAGCCGGACTCGGTCGGCGCCCTGACCCTCGCGGACTGGATCGCCCGCGAGCCCGAGGCGGCGCTCGCCGGAGTGCAGGGCTCGGTCGACCCGGTCTCGGGAGAGCCGCGACTGCCCTTCCTCCTGAAGATCCTGGCCGCCGGCGCTCCGCTCTCGCTCCAGGCGCACCCCTCGGCCGAGACCGCGCAGCGCCGCTTCGTCGAGGAGGACGAGGCGGGCATCGCTCGGGACGCCCCGGACCGCAACTACAAGGACCCGTTCCACAAGCCCGAGCTGATCTACGCGCTGAGCGAGAGCTTCGACGCCCTGTGCGGCTTCCGCGACCCGGAGAGCACGCGCTCGCTGCTCGCCGAGCTCGCCGGCCGTCTGCCGACCGCCGACGCGGAGCCGGTCCTCGCGTTCGCCGAGGCCCTCGACGGGCAGGCCGAGCAGGTCCTCCGGGATGCCGTGTCCTGGCTGCTCGCCGAGGGCGACCGGGCCGAGGTGTCGGCGCTCGTCGACGCGGTCGTGCGCGCGGCCGACGGCGACGAGCGGCTCGAGCTGCGCACGGTGGGCGACCTCGCCGAGAGCTATCCGGGCGACCCGGGGATCGTCCTCTCGCTCCTGCTGAACCGCGTGCGACTCGCGCGCGGCGAGGTGCTGTACCTCCCCGCGGGCAACATCCACGCGTACCTGCACGGCACGGGGGTCGAGCTGATGGCCGCGTCCGACAACGTGCTGCGGGGCGGGCTCACCCCCAAGCACATCGACGTGCCCGAGCTCCTGGACGTGCTCGATTTCTCGCCGCTGCCGGTGCCCTACCTCGCCGCCGAGGAGGCCGCTCCCGGGCTCCGGATCTACCGCCCCGACGTGCCGGACTTCGTGCTCGCCGTGATCGAGCCCGTCTCGGAGGCCCCCGTCGAGCTGACGCTCACCGGGCCCGCGATCGCGATCGCGACCTCGGGCGCGTTCGTGCTGCGCGGAGCGGAGGGGGAGGCGCGCGTCGAGCGCGGCGCCAGCGTCTTCGTCACTCCCTCCGAGGGCGCCCTCTCGGTGACCGGAACGGGCACGCTCTTCGTCGCGACCCTCTAGGACGCGTCACCCGGGCGACGGTTCCGTCAGGACGCCGCGGCGCAGGCGAAGGTGCGGCGGTACGCGGCCGGCGTCGTCTGCAGCACCCGCACGAAGTGGTGCCGCATGACGGCGGCGGTGCCGAACCCGACGCGGCCGGCGATGGTCTCGAGCGTCAGGTCCGTCTCCTCGAGCAGCTGCTGAGCGCGCAGGAGCCGCTGCCGGTTGAGCCAGGCGAGCGGAGTCGTGCCGAGGTCGGCGCGGAACCGCCGTGCGAAGGTCCGGGGCGACATCAGCGCCCGCCGGGCGAGCATCTCGACCGAGAGCTCCTGGTCGAGGTTGCCGAGCATCCACTCCGTGACCTCGGCGAAGGAGTCGGCGCGCACCTCGGGGACGGGGGTGCGGATGTACTGGGCCTGCCCTCCGTGACGCTGCGGCGGCACCACCATGCGCCGCGCCACGACGTTCGCGGCGGCGGCTCCGCACTCCTCCCGGACGATGTGCAGGCACGCGTCGATGCCGGCGGCCGTGCCCGCACTGGTGACGATGCGCCCCTCCTGCACGAAGAGGACGTCGGGATCGACCCGGACCGCGGGGAATCGCTCGGCGAGCTCCTGCGCGTGCATCCAGTGGGTCGTCGCGCGCCGTCCGTCGAGCAGCCCCGCCTGGGCGAGCACGAACGCGCCGCTGCAGACGCTCAGGATCCACGCCCCGCGCTCGTGAGCGCGGCGCAGCAGCGCCAGCACGCGCTCGTCGACGGGGCCGAGCGGGTGCGCCGGGATCGCGATCAGGTCGGCGTCCTCGGCGGCGTCGAGACCGTCGAGCACGATCGTCTCGAGGCCGAGGCTCGTGGGCACCGGACCGGGATCGGCGGTGACGACGCGGAAGTCGAAGCTCGGGCCGCCCTGCTCGCTCCGGTCGATCCCGAAGACCTCGCAGACGACCCCGAACTCGAACGGGGCGAAACCGGGCAGGGCGACGAGGGCGACGGAGTGGAGCACGGCGGCAGGATAGCGCTCGGTGTCGCATTCCTGCCAGCCAGGCGCCGTCGCACCGCGCCGATAGGGTAGCGACGGCGCCGAGCGCTGACGTCGATGGCCGACGTGGATCACGAGGAGGACGCACATGGCATGGCTGGTCACCGGGGGAGCCGGGTACATCGGGGCGCACGTCGTCCGGGCCTTCTCCGAGCAGGGCATCGACCCCGTCGTCATCGACGACCTCTCGTCGGGCCACGCCTCGTTCGTGCCCGAGGGCGTCCCCTTCTACCGCGGCTCGATCCTCGACGAGGCGCTGCTCGACCGCGCCTTCGCCGAGAACGACGTCGAGGGGGTCGTGCACGTCGCGGGCTTCAAGTACGCGGGCGTGTCGGTGCAGAGGCCGCTGCACACGTACGAGCAGAACGTCACCGCGACCCTCCGGGTCCTCGCGGCGATGGAGCGGGCGGGCGTGTCCTCGATCGTGTTCTCCTCCAGCGCCGCCGTCTACGGGGCGGTCGACGTCGAGCTGGTCACGGAGGAGACCCCCAAGAGCCCGGAGTCGCCCTACGGCGAGACGAAGCTGATCGGGGAGTGGCTGCTCGCCGACGCGGGCCGCGCCCGGGGCGTGCGGCACGCCTCCCTCCGTTACTTCAACGTCGTCGGCTCGGGCTACCCGGACGTGTACGACACGAGCCCGCACAACCTGTTCCCGCTCGTCTTCGAGGCGCTGCTGGCCGGTCGGACGCCGCGGATCAACGGCACCGACTACCCCACGCCCGACGGGACGTGCGTGCGCGACTACATCCACGTGGCCGACCTCGCCCTCGCCCACGTCGCCGCGGCCCGCCGCCTGGCGGCCGGCGAGCCCATCGAGCCGGTCTACAACCTCGGCAGCGGCGACGGCGCCTCCGTCGGCGAGATCATGCGCGCCATCGCCGAGACCACCGGCATCGCCTTCGAGCCCGAGACCGCTCCGCGCCGTCCGGGCGACCCGCCGCGCATCGTCGCCTCCGGGGAGCGCGCGGCGCGCGACCTCGGCTGGGAGATGCGCCACTCGCTCTCCGACATGGTCGCGAGCGCCTGGAGTGCGCGGAGCGCGGCGACCCCGTGAGGATCGGCACTCCGGCGTCACGCTTGCGACACGCCGGAGTGTCGTGAACCCTCCACGGGTTGTTGAGGGTTTACAGTCTGCGACTTGACCTCAGCGAATGACACCGATGTAATTACGTGGGCGGCGCCTCCGGGAGGAGCGGGTCGCCGTTCATCGGTACCGGCGGGGTAGGAGACGGCATGGCGATTCCCGACAGCGTCGGCGGAGCGGACCGTTTTTCCGAAGCGGACCACGCCGCCGCAGCAGACCGCCTCTCCGGAGCAGCAGGACGTGCCGGAGTGCCCGACGACTGGTTCGTCGACCCGGTCCGCCTGGGAGTGCCCGGCGTCCGACCCGGCCTCGTCGCCGAGAGCGAGGCGCCCGGCGGCGCCCTCTCCTGGCAGGCCGACTCGCTCTGCGCGCAGACCGACCCCGAGGCGTTCTTCCCCGAGAAGGGCGGCTCCACCCGCGACGCGAAGAAGATCTGCACCTCCTGCGAGGTGCGCTCCCAGTGCCTGGAGTACGCGCTCGAGAACGACGAGCGCTTCGGCATCTGGGGCGGGCTGTCCGAGCGAGAGCGCCGCAAGCTCCGACGCCGGGCCTGAGCCTCGCCCTCCCGGCGGGGCACGCTCCGCCGAGGCTGCGCGTGCGTGCTGCCGCCTGTGCAGTGGGGGACGTTGCGCCCGGGTTGCGCGCGTCTGCCGCCGCTTGCCTGGCGGGAGACCGAGGGGCGCGCCGAGGAGGCGCAGCTGTCGAATGCGCGCGCGGGAGCGCGGGTGGGGCGGAGCTT
Organism: Rathayibacter rubneri; assembly: GCF_023743255.1. NCBI lineage: Bacteria > Bacillati > Actinomycetota > Actinomycetes > Micrococcales > Microbacteriaceae > Rathayibacter > Rathayibacter rubneri. The sequence goes on from NZ_JAMRYM010000011.1 coordinate 55,388, forward strand.
CGCGGTGATCGTCGGCGGTCCTCAACCGGGCTCCCTCGTCGAGGGGGCGCGGGCGAGCGGCCGCGCCCCCTC
>NZ_JAMRYM010000012.1:0-53429 GCF_023743255.1 Rathayibacter rubneri
CCCCTCCCCCGCCCCCGAGGACCTCGTCGCGGCCGCCGCCGAGGGCGACATCGTGGTGACGGGCACCCTCGCCCTGTCGGGCGTCGACGAGGCGCATCCGGCACCGGAGGGCGACGCGTACACCGTGCGCGTCACGAACGCGGATCTCGAGACCGTCAGCGAGACCGTCACCGGAGCCGCCTTCAGCGTGCCCCTCCCCGCCGGAGGCCCGTACCACCTGCAGGCGCGGGTGACCGGAAGCACGACCTGGTACCCGACCTGGTACGGCGACACCCCGAGCCCCGAGGACGCCGACCCGATCAGCACCAGCGCCGAGATCGTCGTCACCCTGCCGCGCACCGCCCCCGTCGCGGGCACGGTCAGCACCCCGGACAGCGGCTACCTCGACGGCGCCGCCGCCTACACGGTCCAGGCCTGGTGGATCGACCCGGAGAACAGCGAGCGACCCCGCCTCCTCGGCGAGACGGCGACCTCGGGCGCCGCGCTCAGCACCTCGGACTGGTCGTTCAGCGGCGCCACGGCGCTGCCGGTCGGCGGGTACAAGTTCCGCCTGACGCAGCCGGGCTACCCGATCTTCGACGACCAGTACTACCTGAACCGGTCGAGGCTCGAGGGCACGCCGGTCACCACGCTGACCCTCGCCGGGCGCACCGGCGTCGGCTTCACCCCGCGCGACTTCGGGTCCACCACCGACCGGATCGCGGGCAGCGACCGGTACGACACCTCTGTGAAGACCACGCAGCTGGCGTTCGACGGCCCCGTCCCCGTGCTCTACGTGGCGGCCGGCGCCGAGACGACCTGGCCGGACGCGCTGAGCGCCGGGCCCGCCGCGTCCTTCCAGGGCGGCGCACTGCTGCTCACCGATCCGGGCTCGCTGTTCCCCGTCACCGCCGCCGAGATCCAGCGGCTCCGGCCCGAACGGATCATCGTGGTCGGCAGCGCCAACTCCGTCAGCGAGAACGTCCTCCGCGAGATCGACGCCCTCTCCCCCACGGACGAGGTCAGCCGCATCGGCGGCGCGAACCGCTACGAGACGAGCCGCCTCATCGTCGAGGACGCGTTCCCGGCCGGGTCCTACCGCGAGGTGTTCCTGCCCACGGGCGAGAAGTTCCCCGACGCCCTGTCCGTCGCGCCGATCGCGGGGCGCTCGGGCCAGCCGGTCATCCTCGTCAACGGCGCGGCGGGCGGCCTGGACGCCGCCACCCGGGCAGCCCTGGATCGCCTGGACGCCGACCTCGGCCGGCTGATCGGCGACACCCCGTCGATCTCAGCGGGCATCGAGGCCGACCTCTCCGCGTCCGGCCTGGTCGGCAGCGTCGACCGCATCGCGGGCGAGGACCGTCACGACACGAGCCGCCTCCTCAACGCCGAGTACCCCTCGTTCGAACTGAACGACGCGGCGTTCCTCGCCCGCGCCGACTCGTTCGCCGACGCGCTCTCGGTCGGACCGGCGGCCGCCGCCCTGGGCGCTCCGCTCTACCTCAGCAACCCGGGCTGCGTCCCCTACGACACCCGGGTCGAGCTGCAGGCCCACGAGCTCGACTACGTGACGCTGCTCGGCGGGCCCAACACCCTCCAGCCGGCGGTCGGCTCGCTCGCGGTCTGCCCCTAGGGCCCGGTGGACACGATCCCGCGGGCTCCGCTCATCCTGATCGTGTCCACCGCCGGGCTCCCCGTTCCCCACCGCCCGTGGAGGAACGGGTGGCCCCTGTCCTCGGGACGAGGACGTACCGCGCTGCTGCGCCCGATCCCTCGCGGATCCGCCCCCTGACGGGGCACGTCGTCGATGCGCCCGCCCGTTAGATTCAGAACATCGTGTCCGCCGCGGTCCGCCGCGACCACCGGAAAGACTCCTCGTGACTCCTCGCCGCCGTCGGCCCTCCGCGCGTCTGCTCGCGCTCACCCTCTCCACCGTCGGCGCCGTCGCGCTGACCGGACTCGTCGCCTCCCCCGCGCACGCCGCACCGGCGCCGGTGTCCGGCTCGATCACCTCCCCGGCCTCGGTGCCCGGCTCGCACACGTACACGGTGCAGGCCTGGACCCTGGAGGACGACGTCGCCGACGCGGAGCTGGTCGCCTCGACGACCACGACCCTCGCGAGCGGAGCCACGGGCGGATACACCCTGCCCGCCCTGCCCGACGGCTCCTACGTCGTCCGCGTCCTCGAGACTCCCCTGCAGGGCGCCGTCCCGACCGTCGGCGACTCCTTCTGGGAGGACACCGACTGGGTGGGCTCCTCGACCCGCGTGGAGGTCGCCGGCACGACCGTCACAGGCATCGACTTCGCACCGGACCCGTACTTCTTCTCCACCGCCCGCGTCGAGGGCAGCGACCGCTACGCCACCTCGGTCGCCTCCACGCAGGCCTTCGAGCCCGGCGTCCCCGTGCTCTACATCGCCAGCGGCGCGGGATGGGCGGACGCCCTGAGCGCCGCCCCCGCCGCGTCCGTCCAGGACGGAGCGCTCCTGCTCACCGACCCGGACGCGCTCTTCGCGAGCACCTCCGCCGAGATCACGCGGCTCGCTCCGAAGAAGACCGTCGTCGTGGGCAGCGACGCGACCGTGTCCGCGGCCGTCTACCGGCAGATCGACGCACTCGTCGCCGGCCCGATCACCCGCATCGGCGGGACGGACCGCTACGACACGTCCCGCAGGATCGTGGCGGACGCGTTCGGAGCGGGCTCGGCCGACGAGCTGTTCCTCGCGACCGGCGGCAACTTCCCCGACGCCCTGTCCGTCGCCCCCGTCGCGGGCCGCAGGGACCAGGCCGTCCTGCTCGTCGACGGCGCCGAGCCCGGCATCGACGACGCCACCCGCTCCGCCATCACCCGCCTCGACCCCGAGAGCGCGGTGATCCTCGGCCAGGCGCCGTCCGTCTCCGCGGGGATCGAGGCCGACGTGGACGCCCTGGTCGGCGGCACCACCCGCATCGGCGGCGCCAGCCGGTACGCCACGAGCCGGCTGATCAACGAGGCGTACCCGGCCCGGGGCCTCACCGCCACGACGTACCTCGCCTCGGGCGAGGGCGCCGCGGACGCCCTGTCCGGCGCGGCCGTCGCCGCCGCGCAGGGGGCGCCGCTCTCGCTCGCCCGCCCCGACTGCGTGCCCGCCGAGACGATCGACTCGCTCAAGCGCCAGCACCTCGACACCGCCGTCGTGCTCGGGAGCGACCTGACCCTGTCGATCGGGGTCACCCGCTTCACGGCCTGCTGAGGCCTCCTCGCGGCAGCGGCCCGCGGATCGCGTGACGACGCGACCGCGGGCCGCTACTGTCGGAGTGCCAACGTAGGACATTCACTCCGGAGACCGCCATGAGCACTGCCACCGCACGCCCCCTCCTCGTCGGGATCGAGACCGGAGGCACCAAGGTCGTCGCCGCCGTCGCCGCCCTCGACGAACCGGAGCGGCTGCTCGCGACGACCACGCTGCCCACCCGCGGCCCCGTCGAGACCCTCGCCGACATCGCGGCGTTCGTGCGCGGCCACGGCGTCGAGGGCTCCGTCTCGGCGATCGGCGTCGCCTCCTTCGGGCCGCTCGACGTCGACCCCGGCTCGCCCACCTACGGCCACCTCACCTCGACGCCGAAGATCGGCTGGGAGGGCGTCGACGTCCTCGGCCCGCTGGGCGCGGCCGCGCCGGGCGCCCGCACCGCTCTGGTCACCGACGTGAACGGCGCCGCCCTCGGCGAGGCGCGCTGGGGTGCCGCCGCCGGGGAGCCCGACGTCGTCTACGTCACCGTCGGCACCGGAGTGGGCGGTGGCCTGCTCGCCGGCGGCCGCCTCCTCGCCGGCAGCGGCTGGCCCGAGATCGCGCACCTCCTCCCCCGCCGCCACCCCGAGGACGCCTTCGCCGGCACCTGCCCGTTCCACGGCGACTGCCTCGAAGGCCTCGTCGCCGGGCCCGCGATCTCGGCGCGCTGGGGAGTCGACGGCTCGAGCCTGGGGCGCGACGACGCGGCGGCGAACCTCCGCTTCAGCTCGTACTACCTCGCCCAGCTCGTCACGACGCTCGCCTACGTCGCCGGAGTGCGCCTGGCGATCCTCGGCGGCGGGGTGTCCAAGACGCCCGGACTGCTCGAGGCGGTCGACGCCGAGGTGGAGCGGCTGATGGGCGCGCCGGGAGCGACGGGCACGTCGGCGGGGCGGGTCCGCATCGTGCGTCCGGGCCTGGGCGACGAGTCGGGCGTGCGCGGCGCGCTGTCGCTCGCGCAGTCCCTGGTCTGAGGAGCGCGGGTCAGCCGAGCAGCTCGGCGACCAGGCGCTCCACACGACCGCGGATGTCGTCGCGGATCGGGCGCACCTGCTCGAGCGGCAGACCGGCCGGATCGGCGAGCTCCCAGTCCTCGTAGCGCTTGCCGGGGAAGACCGGGCAGACGTCGCCGCAGCCCATGGTGATCACGACGTCCGACTCGCGCACCTGCTCGGTCGTCATCTGCTGCGGCACCTCCTGCGAGATGTCGATGCCCTCCTCCGCCATCGCGGCGACCGCGACGGGGTTGATGCTCGCACCCGGCTCCGAGCCGCCGGAGCGGACCTGCACCCGGCCGCCGGACAGGCTCGTCAGGTAGCCGGCGGCCATCTGCGAGCGGCCGGCGTTGTGGATGCAGACGAACAGGACGGCGGGGGCGTCGCTCACGGGGGCTCCTCGGAGTGGGGTCGGGGATGGGCCTGACGAGTATGACGCCCGATGGTGAACACGGGGAGACCCGCCGCGGCGCTACCCTCCTGTCCATGACAGGACACGAGGGGCGACCGCAGCCGGGAGCGGGCCGCGACGAGACGCCCGAGGAGCGCTCGGACCGCAACTGGAACGAGATCCTGCAGGAGCTGCGCGTCGTGCAGACCGGCACGCAGATCCTCGGCGGCTTCCTGCTCACCCTCTGCTTCCAGCAGCGCTTCACGGAGCTCGCCGCGCCGGACGTCGCGCTCTACCTGGTGCTCGTGTTCCTCGCGGCGTCGGTGACCGTGCTGGCGCTGGCCCCGGTCACCGTTCACCGCCTGCTGTTCGCGCGCGGGCGCAAGGCGGAGCTGGTGCGCTTCGGCAACCGCATCGTCCTGACCTGCCTCGCCGCCGGCTCCCTCCTCTTCGTGGGCGTCGTGACGTTCGTGTTCGACTTCGTCCTCACCCCGGCGGCGGGACTCGTCGCGGGCGGCGCGGTCCTGCTGATCATCGCGCTGGTGTGGATCACCGCGCCGGTGATCCTTCGGCGGCGCTGACAGCGCGGGGCCGTTCCCCCGCCCGAGGCGGTCGCGCGAGGATGCCAGGCGGGAGCGGACGGAGTCAACCGGCTACAGGCCTCCCGCGGCGCTCCCTACCGTGGTGGGGTCGGCGCACCCGCGCCGCACGCGAGAGGAGATCGGGCATGAGCGGCATCGACGGACCCCAGGACAACCCGCAGAACCACGACACGGTGAGCGACGCCGGAGTGGACAAGCCCTCGCAGGCCGAGGGCGACGACGCACAGGTCGGCGGCGCCGAGAGCACCGCCGAGGACGTCACGACCGCGGTCGACGACGACGACCTCGACGCCGGCGTCAGCGAGCCGACGGACTGAGCGTGATCCCCGCGCTGAGCGCCCTGGACAGCACCGCGGCGGTCCTCTCGGACGGCTACCTGTTCGGGACGAGGCGCTTCGCGCAGGTCGAGGGCGACGCTTTCCGCACCCGGATCCTCGGGCGGCCCGTCGTGGTCGCCCGGGGGATCGAGGCCGCCCGCTTCTTCTACGAGGGCGGCCGATTCGACCGGGCGGGCGCCCTGCCCGGCTCGGTGCTGCACCTGCTGCAGGACGAGGGCAGCGTGCAGACCCTCGAGGACGAGCGGCACCGGCGCCGCAAGCGGCTCTTCCTCTCGCTGATCGAGGCGCCGGAGGAGCGTTCGCGGCTCGTCGACGCCTTCGCGGTCGAGTGGCAGCGGGCTGCCGCGCGCTTCGCGGGCACTCCCGTACCGCTGCAGGACATGGCGGCCGAGGTGCTCGGACGCGCGGTCCTCGTCTGGGCCGGCGTCGCGCTCCCGGATCGGGAGGCGCAGCAGCGGTCGGACGAGCTGCGCAGCATGATCGACAACGCCGGTCGCTTCGGACCGCCGAACTGGGCGGCCCGGCTGCGGCGCCGGCGCACCGAGAGCTGGGCGCGCGGCCTGCTCGAGGCGAGCCGGGCGGCGGGCCTGCCGCCCGAGGACGGTGCGGCGTCGATCGTCGACCGTATCGCGCACGCCGAGGAGGACGGCGCTCCGCTGCCGATCGGGGTCGCCGCGGTGGAGCTGCTCAACCTGCTGCGGCCGACGGTGGCGGTCGGGCGCTTCGTCGTGTTCGCCGCGCTGGCGCTGCACGAGCACCCCGAGTGGCGGGAGCGGCTCGTGCATCCGGAGGAGCGGGCGGCCTTCGCGAACGAGGTGCGCCGGTTCCACCCCTTCTTCCCGATGGTCGGCGGGCGGGCTCGCGGCGGTCTGGACTTCCACGGCGAGACCCTGCCCGACCGGCAGTGGTTCCTGCTCGACCTGTACGCGACCGACCACGCGACCGCGCACTGGGATGCGCCCGAGACCTTCGATCCCGAGCGGTTCCTCGCCCCCGTCGACCGCAACGGCTTCATCGCGCAGGGCGGCGGCCACTACGGCGACGGCCACCGCTGCCCCGGCGAGCCCGCGACCGTGGACCTGCTGGCCGAGGCGCTGGAACTGCTCGCGACCGGCCACCCCTACGACGTGATGCCCGGGCAGGACTTCTCGATCAGCCTCCGCTCGTTCCCGACGGAGCCGGCGGACGGCTTCGTGGTGACGTTCCGGGCCTGACGTCCTCCCCAGGGGCTCATGACGGCGCGTCTCCACCGATCGCGTCGCTCCGGAACCGCGCCTGCCGTCGCCGGGGCATCCTCGCGGCATGCAGGTGTCGAGTCAGTCCCCGTCCAGAGCGTCCAGATCGCGCAGCGCGTCCCGGGCGCGCGAGAGCCGCGCCGCCTCGGGCTCGTCCCACCAGGCGGGGCCCCGCTCCCCGAGCCCGTGCTTGGCGAGACCGGTGCGGGTGCGGGCGGCGGCCACGGCGTCCTCGTCCCCGGCGCGCTTCGCCGACCGGGTGCCCGAGCGGCCGCGGCCGAGGTGGGAGGTCAGGGCGGCGACGAGCTCCTCGGGGAGGATCGGGTCGGTGCGGCGCCAGCGGCGGCCGTTCACGACGAGCCAGCGCTCGGCGTCCTGCCGGGCGGCGTCGTGTTCGGCGTCGTGCTGGTCAGCCACGCCCGTTGATCCGATCGCCGGTGCTCGTCAGGTCGACCGAGGCGGGCAGCCGCAGCGCCTCGATCACGCCGCGATCGGCGAGGGCGAGGATCCGCGCGACGAGCTCCTCCGAGCCGCCGATCAGCGTCGAGTCGAAGTCGATCTCGCTCGCGAGGTACCAGGCGCGGTCGTCCGGCCAGAGCGCGAGCGGAGTCTGGACGACGATGCCGTCGGCGGTCGCGAGTCCTGCGTCGAGAGCCCAGGCCGGATCGACGAGCGCGCGGACGTCGAGGTCGACCAGGAGCGACTCCCGCTGCGGCAGCGCGATGCTCTCGAGTCGGGAGATCACCCGACGTCCGCTTCCGGACGCCCGGGCCGCCGCGTTCCGATCCTCCGGAACGTCACGAGAACCGAGAACGACCGTGCTGATCACGCCCGTCCCCTCCCAGAACGCCGCCGAGCACCGCTCGGGAGTCGTGGTGGCGCCGGCGAGGACATCGGCGATCGCCGCCAGCTCGTCGAGGTCGAGCTCCCCGAGCCGCGGGGCGCCGAAGCTCCGGTCGTGACGCGAGAGGTCCTCCCACTGGGCGAGCGGATGCAGCACCGTGCCCGCGCGCTCCGCGACCTCGCGCCACCTCAGCCGCTGCCCCGCGTCGTCGGAGGCGGGGTGCAGGATCCGCACGGCGGCCTCGAACAGGGGCGGCACGATGCCCTCGAACGTGGCGAACGGGCCCAGCGCGTCGAGGACCCAGCGGCCCCGCTCCGGGTCGGTCTCGGCGTGGAGGGCGCTCATCCGGTCAGGCTAGCGGCGCGAGACGAGTCCGGACAGGGCCGCGAAGGCGCGCTGGGGGCCGGTCGTCCCGGTGAGCTCCGCCGACAGGGCGGCGAGCCGCTCCCGTCCGAGGTGGTCGGAGGCGAGCAGCCGTCGGGCCGCCGCGGCGATCGCCCCGGGTCCGGCGCTGTTCGGGTCGAGCACCTCGGCGACCCCCGCGTCCTCCAGCGCTGCCGCGCCGGCGAACTGGTCGGTCGAGAAGGGCAGCACCACCAGCGGCACGCCGGCGGTCATCGACTCGGTGACGCTGTTGTTGCCGCCGTGGGTGATCGCGAGCGCCGCACGACCCAGCAGCGTGACCTGCGGGAGGAATCCGCGCACCAGCCAGGTCGGGGGGACCCCGCCCAGGGCCGAGCGGTCCGTCGCGCCGGAGGCGAGTGCGACGCGCACCGGCCGGCCGTCGACCGAGACGTCCGCGAGCGCCGCCGCGACCCGCGCGAGCACGTCGTCGCGCACCGAGAGGAAGCTGCCGAAGCTCACGTAGACGACCGGATCGTCCGAGGCGGCGAGCCACTGCTCGACCTCGTCGTCGACCGGCTCGGAGCGGACGGCCGAGCCGAGGAAGGCGTGCGGGGTCAGCTGGGCGGTGCGCGCCGGGTCGTGCAGGCCGCCCGGGTAGTTCAGCAGCAGCACGTCGCCGGACTCGGCGAAGGCGTCCTGGCTCGACGGGGCGGAGGGGTCCAGCGAGGCGAGGGCGGTGTTCCACTCGGCGGTGAACGCGTCGCGGACCTCGTCGCACAGGGCGCGCAGGGCTGCCAGCTCGTCCGGCTCGGGAGCGAAGGCGTCGGGCCAGACGGGCGGGAACCCGTAGACCTCACCGGGCACCGTGAGGGCGGTCGGATGCCCGAGCACCACGTCGCCGTAGGGCACGCCGAGCGCCCGCAGCGCCACCCGGGCGGTGAAGGCGAGGTGGTCGACGACGATCGCGTCGGGCTGCACCCCGTCGAGGATCTCGCGCAGCCGCGCGGCGACTCCGGCAGGATCCCACAGCAGGTCCGTCAGCCGCTCCCGCGCCTGGTAGGCGAGAGTCGGCACCATGCCGCGCCGGGTGGCGTCGAAGAACCCGCGGAGCGAGGCGCCCTCGTCCGGAGCCTGCTCCTCGGCGCGGATCGTGCCGGGGTTCGAGCCCCGGCCCAGTCGCAGCGGCACGTGCTCGAAGCCGAAGTCGTCCACGATCGACCGGGTCGCGTCCCCCGTCGCCACGACCACGCGCTCCCCGGCGTCGCGCCAGGCGGTGCCGAGGGTCGCGAGCGGGAGGAGGTGCGAGGCGTAGTCCGGACTCACGATCAGCAGGGTCACGACGCCCCCAGCACGAGATCCGAGCGGAGGGGCCGCTCCTGGTCCGCCGTGGCGTGTGCGTAGACGCCCGAGAGGGCTCGCGCCATGGCCTCGATCGTGTACCGCTCGGCGACCATCGCGCGGCCGCGCTCGGAGGCGTCCTCGGCCAGCGGACCGCCCGCCAGATCGAGGGCGTCCGCCGCGGCACCGGCCAGTGCGGCGCAGTCGGCCGTGTCGATCAGGAAGCCGGTGACGCCGTCCTCGACGTAGGTGACCGGTCCGCCGGTCGCGGGAGCGACGACGACGAGGCCCGCGGCGAGCGCCTCGAGCAGGGCGATGCCGAACTCCTCCTTCACGCTGGCGCAGACGTACGCGCCGCCGGGTGCGGCGAGACCGGGTCTGCCGTGCCGGACCGCGCCCAGCCAGCGGGCCACCGTGCCGTTGGGCCGGTGGCCGGCGAGCAGGAGACCGGCCGAGGAGCCGCCCGCGGCGCCGATGCGGTCGAGCTGCTCGCGCTCGTCCGGGCTGGGGTCGGCGAGATCGCCGCCCACCAGTACGAGGTTCGCGCGCCGACGCAGCGACGGGTCGCCGGCCCACGCCTCGGCCAGGGCGGCCATGCCCTTGACCCGGTGCAGGCGTCCGACGCTGAGCAGCAGGGGCAGGCCGCGCCGATCCTCCGGCAGTTCGCGGAGGAGCTCGTCGAGGGCCGAGAGGTCGTCGCCCGCGTCGAGCGCGACGGGCTCGCCTGCGGCGGCGCTCCGTGCGGCCTGCTCCCCGCGCTCGACGAGGTGCACGTCGATCCCCTCGGGGACGATCGTGTGCCGCTCCGGATGCGCGGTGATGTCGATGCCGATCAGCTCGCGCATGCTCCGCTCGAGGTCCGCACGCGGGAACAGGACGGTGTGGGCGGCGTCGGCGGCGAGTCGCTGCACGAGACGCACGCGGAACCAGAAGTGGTCCGCGGCGTCGCGGTCGCCGAAGTCGGCCCGCGACAGAGCGCCGGAGGCGTCCTGGCCCGCGATGAGAGCGTGCGGATCGGGGGCGACGGTGAAGACGACGGGGATCTCGAGCTCGCGGGCGACCGCGGCGGCGGCCAGCGATCCCACGTCGGCCATCCGCAGGTGCAGCACGTCGACCCGTCCTGCGGCGCGCAGGATCCGACGGATCCCCCGCTCGGCCGCGACCCGGCGCGGCCAGGCCTCGGGCATGGGCACCGCAGGCCCCGCGAAGGGCACGGGCGCGAAGCCGTGGCCGGAGGAGGGCAGCTCGGCGAGAGCGCGCTCCGCCTCGGCCGGTGTTCCGCGCGAGAGCGTGAGGACGCGCTCGATGCCGTCCTCGCCCTCGAGCGCGTCGCCGAGCCGGACCAGCAGCGTCGCGATGCCGCCGTTGTCGCCGGCGCCCACCCGCGTCAGCGTGCCGTCGATGTCGGCGTGCACGAAGAGCTGCGCGATGGTCGGTCCCGCGTCCGGGACCGGAGCCGGGGCGTGGTCGAGGAGCGCGGTGCGCGCGATCGAGCCCAGTGCCCCGTCGAGCGTGGTCAGGCGCGAGAGCAGCAGCTCGGCGTCGTCGGAGCGGCGCTCCCCGAGCGCGTCGATGGCCGCGGCCCGGGCGTCGAAGCCCTCCGCCTCGTCGGCGGCCACCTCGAGCAGGGTCCGCTCGGCGATCGCGCCGGGGACGAGGCCCAGGGTCTCCACGACCCGCGAGCGGGCGCCGGTATCGCGCTCGCCGATCAGCACGCCCTCCAGGGCGAGCGAGATCGGATCGGGCGTCGAGGGCGCCCACAGCAGCAGCGTGCGCTGGGCCAGCATGCCGGCGAAACCGCCCGCGGCGATCATCCGCAGCAGAGGGCCGACGGCGCCGGCGCGGGGGAGGCGTCCGCCGAACGCCCACGCCGCGTGCTCGCGGATGAAGGGCCGCTCGTCGGCGAGCAGGCGCAGCAGCGCCAGATCGGCCTCCTCGTCGAAGACCTGGGCGAGCGAGTGCACCGCGGCGATGGCCGTCAGCTGATCGGAGGGGTCGAGAGCGGCGCGGGTCAGCAGGCGCACCGCGCGACCGCCTCCGTCGCTGACCGCGGCGATGGTGAGCTCGTCGGCGGCCCGAATCGCCTCGAGCAGGGTGGGCGCGCCGCGCACGGCATCGAGAACGGTCTGGGTGGCCACAGTTCACCTGGTCTCGTCGGGGCGGATGGGTCGGCGCGTCGGCACCGCTCCTCCTTCGGAGCCCTCGGGCTCGACGGATCGCGGTGTCGGCGGACCGAGTACGAGCATGCCGGGGCGAGCCCTGGGATTTCACCACTTGCGGAGACCCCCGGAATGTGCGCACTGTCAAGGGGCTACCGCCACCGATCCGCATCCTCCACGCGCGCGTGCAGGCGCCTGAAGAGAACCGGCCCGCGCTCAGGAGCGCCGGGTCCACTCCAGCAGCCGGTCCACGGGCCAGGTGGTGACGATCCGCTCCTCCGGCACCCCGAGCCGCTCGGCGCGCTCGGCCCCGTAGTCCAGCAGACCGAGCTGGCCCGGGGCGTGGGCGTCGCTGTCGATCGCGAAGAGGCAGCCCGCGTCCAGAGCCAGTGCGATCAGTTCGTCCGGCGGGTCCTCCCGCTCGGGCCGCGAGTTGATCTCGACGGCCGTCCCGTGATCGGCGCACGCCCGGAAGACGGCGACCGCGTCGAACTCCGACGGCGGACGCGTGCCCCGCTCCCCGCCGACGAGCCTGCCGGTGACGTGCCCGAGCACGTCCGTCCGGGGATCCGACGCCGCCGCGACCAGGCGCGCCGTCATCTCGCGCCGCGGGGTCCGGAGCTTCGAGTGCGCGCTGGCCACGACGACGTCGAGGCGGTCGAGCAGCTCCGGCGTCTGATCGAGCGAGCCGTCCTCGAGCACGTCGACCTCGATCCCGCTCAGCAGACGGAGCGGGCCGGTGTCGAGGGTCGCGAGGTGGGCGAGCTGCTCCTCGAGGCGCTGGGCACTCAGCCCGTGCGCGACGCGCAGCCGCGGGGAGTGGTCGGTGAGCGCGAGGTACTCGTGGCCGAGCGCGCGGGCGGCGTCGGCCATCGCGAGGATCGGAGTCGCGCCGTCCGACCACTCGCTGTGGCTGTGCAGATCGCCCCGCAGTCTGCCGCGCAGAGCGCTCGCGGGCAGCGGATCGCCCCCGCGGAGGTCGGCCAGATAGTCGGGGACGCGCCCGTCGCGCGCCTGGCTGATCACGGTGAAGGTCGTGTCCCCGATCCCGGCCGCGCGACGGACGACGGCGAGATCCTCGCGCTCCGCCTCCGGCATGCCCTCGAGCACCGCGATCGCCTTCCGGAAGGCCTTGGCGCGGTACTTCGAGGCGCCTTCGCGCTCGAGCAGTGTCGCGATCTCCTGCAGCGCGTCGAGAGGATCCATGACCCCCGGTCTAGCAGACACCGTCGCCCGGGCGGAGGATCACCCTCGGTGCTCGACCAGCGCCCTCAGCGCGTCCCGGACGAACCGGGCGCCCGCGACCCCGCCGTAGACCGCGGCGAAGCGCTCGTCCTCGACGTACATCGCGCCGAGTCCGAGCAGGTACTCGTCGCTCGGCCCGCCGGACTCGTCCCGCGGCGTCCCCGGCACGTCTGCGAGCCACGCGCGATGCCGCTCGGCGAGCGCGAGCGCCTCTTCCCCCGCCGGATCCGCCCCGCTCGCCGCCGCGGCGGTCCACGCGCCGGCGAGGTCCGCCTGCCTGCGGTGCCACTGCTCCCGCTGCTCGTCGCCCATCGAGCGCCACCAGCGGTCGCCGTCGGCGTAGGCCGGCGCACCCCAGCGGCGCTCCACCTCCTCGCGGTGCTCCGCGTGGTCGAACCCGTCGAACATCTCCTCGGCCATCGGCCCGTTCCCCTCCTTCATCGTCCCGACGGTCCCGGCGACCGCCCGGATGCGGCGGTCGAGCCGTCGCCGCTCCTCCTGCAGCACGTCGAGGTGCCGCTCGAGGGCGGCCACCGGCTCGGTGTCGCGCCGCAGGATCCGCCCGATCTCGGACAGCCCGAGACCGAGGTCGCGCAGCAGCAGGATCCGCTGCAGCGTCACGAGCGCGGCGGCGTCGTAGTAGCGGTACCCGTTCGCGCCCACGCGGCTCGGCGGCAGGAGCCCCTGGGCCCCGTAGTGCCGCAGCGTCCGGCTGGTCGTCCCCGCCAGGCGCGCCACCTCGTGCACCAACCACTCCCGCTCCACCGCACCGTCCCCCTCCGCCCGCCGACGGGGATCCGACGGCGATGGGAGCGACGGTACGGGTTGACGCCGCGTCAGAGTCAAGACGGCGAGAACTGCGGACTCGCTGAACGGTCTTGTCCTGCCGACGAGTCGAGATATATCGTGTCTCTCACCACTCGCGATATATCGCGTCATACGCATCGGCCCCGCAATGGAGCCGGAGACAGAAGGAGGAGCTCATGTCGCTCGAGAAATGGCTCGTGCAGGCGGGCGAGTCGAAGGTCATCGACCTCGACGTCGTCCGCTCGGTCAAGATCGCCCTCGTGGGCGGTCAGATCGACGTCATCGCGCACGACGAGCCGACGGCTCGCGTCGAGGTGCACAGCGTCGGCGGCCGTGCGCTCAAGGTCTCGATGGAGGGCGACCGCCTCGAGATCGACCACGTGCAGCTGCGCTGGGACTCGATCGTCGAGGTCGTCAAGGGACTGGGCCGTCGCGGCGACCGCGCCGACATCAGCCTGCTCGTCCCCCGCGGCGTCGCACTCAAGTTCGACACCGTCTCGGCCGACGGGCTCGTCGCGGGGCTCCACAGCGACGCCCGGATCTCGACGGTCGGCGGCGACGTCGTGGTCGACGGACTGCACGGCGACATCGACGTGAACACCGTCCACGGCGAGCTCTCGGTGCGCAACCACACCGGACGCGTCACCGCGCACACCGTCTCGGGCGACGTCACCGCGGCCGGAGAGCTCACGCGCTTCTCGGTCGACGGAGTCTCGGGCAGCGTCTTCGTCGATGCCGAAGGCACTCCGGACCAGATCCAGGCCAACACCGTCAGCGGCGACCTCACCGTCCGCGTCGACGAGGGCCTGGGCGCCCGCTACCGCATCAACACCGTGTCGGGCACGCTCCAGCTCGACGGCTCGGTCGTGCGCGGCACCTTCGGTCGCGGCTACACCTCGACCACCGGCTCGCTCGACTCGAAGTGGGTCGACATCGCCGCCAACTCGGTCACGGGAGACGTGACCGTCGTGCGCCGCAGCCCCGTCACCGCCTCCACCTCCGCCCCGAGCGGCGAGAGCGCCGGCTGGGGCTCGCCCGACGGCGGCCCCTCGACCGACGACCAGCGCCCCGTCGACGGAGGTGCCCTGTGAGCCCCGTCTTCGCGCACGGACGCCTGCGCCTCTACCTGCTCAGCCTCCTCGCCGAGGCCCCCAAGCACGGCTACGAGCTGATCCAGGCCCTGAGCGACCGCTTCGGCGGCACCTACGCGCCCAGCGCCGGCACGGTGTACCCGCGCCTCGCGAAGCTCGAGGAGGAGGGTCTCGTGACGAAGGAGGCCGACGGCCGCAAGACCGTCTACTCCATCACCGACGCCGGCCGCCGAGCCCTCCCGCGAGCCGATGCCCGCCCCGACCGACGCGCGCACGGCGTCGCGCCTCGCGCTCCGCGACGCGGAGGTGCTGCTCACCGAATTCCGCGACGAGCTGCGCGCCGAGCTGCGGACGGCCGCCTCGCAGGGCGACGTCACTCCCGAGAGCGTCGACGCCCTGCGCACCGCGCTCGAGCAGGCGCGCAGCGCGGTCCACTCGACCCTGGGCTGACCCGCACCACCACCGCTGATGGCGGGGATCCCTCCCGGGGTCCCCGCCATCAGCGCGTCCACCCCGGGACACCCCCGCGAGATGCCACTCCGGTACGCCTCGGACGGCGTGTCGCGTACCGGAGTGGCATCTCGCCGAGCACCTCCACCCCTCGGCCCCCTTGCGCTCCCCGCGATCAGGACTATATTTCCTATAGGATCTTTTGTGCGTCCAGAGCCGGGCGCACCGAGTGCGAGGGAGCACGGATGACCGACGTCACGACCGGCGCAGCAGACGCCGAAGCCCCGACCGGAGCCCAGACCTGGGACGGCGTCGACTGGGACCCCGACACCTGGACCGCCGAGACCTGGCCCATCGCCACCTGCCTCCACGGCATCCCCCCGGTCTCGCGCGACGGAGTCGCCCTGCACGACGCGGCCCCCGAGGTGTGGGACGACCTGTTCGCCCAGGTCGAGGGCGTCGGGTTCACGCTCGCCGAGCTGGCCGACAGCCACGTCCGCCCCGCCGACCTGGAGCCCTCGCGCCGCGACGAGTTCCTCGACATCGCGCGCTCGCACGGCGTCGGCATCCCCTCCGTCCATCTGCAGCGCCAGAGCGTGATCATGCCGGGCCGCGAGGAGGAGAACCTCGCCTACGCGCACCGCACCATCGACGCCGCGGCCGAGTGGGGCATGAAGGTCTTCTCGACCGGACTGCACCAGCCCTTCAGCGAGGCGCAGAAGCGCGCGCTGTGGTTCTGGACCGCCGAGGGCCCGAAGGACCCCGACGACCCGGACGTCTGGAACGCCGCCGTCAGCCGCATCCGGGAGCTCGGGAAGCACGCCGCCGCCGTCGGCCTGCCGCTCGCCCTCGAGCTCTACGAGGACACCTACCTCGGCACCGCCGACAGCGCCGTGCGCTTCGTCGAGGACGTGGGACTGGACAACGTGGGCCTGAACCCCGACGTCGCCAACCTCATCCGCCTGCACCGCCCGGTCGAGGACTGGCGCGAGCTCTTCGCCAAGACCCTCCCCTACGCCAACTACATGCACGTCAAGAACTACACGCGCGACGAGTCGGCCGACGGCAGCTGGGCGACCTCGGTCCCGTCGACGATGGAGGCCGGTCTCATCAACTACCGGCAGGTGATGCGCGACGCCGTCGAGGGCGGGTTCCGCGGGATCCTCCTCGCCGAGCACTACGGCGGCGACAGCCTCGGCATGTGCGCCACCAACCAGACCTACCTCCGCACCCTGCTCCCGCGGGCAGCCCGGACCTCGAAGAAGTAAGGACGCAGCACCATGACCGCACGCAGAATCGCCGTCGTCGGCTCCGGCTACATGGGCGGGGGCATGGCCCAGGTGCTCGCCCTCTCGGGCGCCACCGTCGTCATCGCCGACATCTCGGAGGAGATCGCCCGCAGCAACTACGAGCGCCTCCTCACCGAGACCGCGCAGTTCGTCGCCGACGGGCTCTTCCCCGAGGACGCCGTGGAGCGCATCCGCGAGAACCTCTCCCCCGCCGCCTCGATCGAGGACGCCGTCGCCGACGCCGACTTCATCGAGGAGGCCGTGCCCGAGAAGATCGAGATCAAGCACGAGACCCTGCGGCGGATCAGCGCGGCCGCACGTCCGGACGCGGTCATCGGATCCAACACCTCCACGATCCTGATCGGCTCGCTCGCCGAGGCGGTCACCGGCCCCGAGCGCTTCCTCGGCGTGCACTTCTCGAACCCGGCGCCGTTCATCCCCGGCGTCGAGCTGATCCCGCACGCCGCCACCTCCGAGAGCGCGATCGCCCTCGCCGAGGAGATCGTCGCCGCGACCGGCAAGGAGACGGCGCGGGTGAAGGACTCGACCGGCTTCGTGCTCAACCGCCTGCAGTACGCGCTGTTCCACGAGGCGACGCAGATCGTCGAGGAGGGCATCGCGACCCCCGAGGACATCGACACGATCGTGCGGACCACCTTCGGCTTCCGCCTGCCGGTCTTCGGCCCGTTCGCGATCGCCGACATGGCGGGGCTCGACGTCTACGCCTTCTGCTACGCGTCGCTGCAGACCCGCTGGCCCGAGCGCTTCGCGACCCCGGAGTCGCTCGCGCAGCTGGTCGAGGCCGGCAAGTTCGGCACGAAGTCGGGCGCCGGCTACCTCGACGTGCCCGCCGAGCGGACCGCCGAGCTCATCGCCTACCGCAACCGCGCCTACGTCGCGATCAAGAAGCTGATGGACGAGCTGGGCCCCGCCCCGATCGCCTGACCCGCACCGCGGCCGCCGCCCGCTCACGCAGGCCCCGCGCAGCGCACCCGCCACCGCGCACGCACCACCCCCGACAGAGTCGTCAGAAAGGCCACCGCATGCCCGCGTTCCCCGAATCCCGCACCGTCGTCCTCACCGGCGCCGCCTCTCCCCGCGGCATCGGCCGCTACACCGCCCATCACCTCGCCGAGCAGGGCTGGAACGTCGGCGTCATCGACCTCGCCGACGACGCCGCCCGCGAGGTCGCCGCCGAGATCGCCGAGCAGCACGGCGTGCAAGCGGCGGGAGCCGGTGCCGACGTCTCGAAGGACGCGCAGGTCCGCGCCGCCTTCGACTCCCTCGAGGCCACACTGCCCCCGGTCGTCGCCCTCGTGAACCTGGCGGGAGTCGCCTCCCCCGTGTCGTACCTCGACGTCACTCCCGAGGAGTGGCAGCGCGTGATCGACATCAACCTCAACGGCGTGCACTTCAGCACCCGTCGCGCCGTCGAGTCGATGACGGCGCGCGGAGTCGGCCGCGTCGTCAACCTGTCCTCCGTCTCGGCCCAGCGCGGCGGCGGCACCTTCAGCAAGACCGCCTACTCGGCCGCCGAGGCCGGCGTCATCGGCTTCACCCGGAGCGTCGCCCGCGAGCTCGGCCATCAGGGGATCACGGTCAACGCGATCTCGCCCGGCCCGATCGACACCGACATCATGGGCGGCACCCTCACCGAGGAGCGCAAGACGGCCATGGCGGCCGACGGCGTGCTCCCCCGCATCGGGACACCGCGCGACATCGCCGCGGCCGTCTCCTACCTCATCAGCGAGGACGCCGGATTCGTGACGGGCCAGACCCTGAACGTCGACGGCGGCCTCTACATGCACTGATCGGAGCCCTCATGAACAAGACGATCGGCACCTGGTCCATCGGCCGCGTGCTCTTCCTCGCCGTCGGCGTCCTGCTGGTCGGCGTCGGCGCCGCCCAGATCCTGCCCGCCCTCGGCGGCTGACCTCCCCGCCCTCCGCGGCGGCTCCGGCCGTCCGGCGCAGCAGCGCCTCCCCCTCGCACCGGTCATCTCAAAGGAGAGTGCCTTGTCCAACCCCTCGCCGTCCGCGGCCGTCGGATCCACGCGGGATCCCGCACTGAAGTCCGCGATCACCAAGGCGGGCCGGCATCTCATGCCGATGCTCGTCATCCTCTACTTCGTCGCGTTCCTCGACCGCACCAACGTCGGATTCGCGGAGGAGGCGCTCCGCGTCGACCGCGGCATCTCGGACGGAGCGTTCGCCCTCGGCGCCGGCATCTTCTTCATCGGCTACGCGATCTTCGAGATCCCGAGCAACCTGCTCCTCAAGCGCTTCGGCGCCCGCTTCTGGCTCGCCCGCATCGCGGTGACCTGGGGCATCGTCGCGGCGCTGTTCGCCTTCACGACGAACGACACGATGTTCATCATCCTGCGCTTCCTCCTCGGCGTGACCGAGGCGGGCCTGTTCCCGGGCGTCATCATGTTCCTGTCGGAGTGGTTCCCGAACAAGGTGCGCGTGCAGATGTTCTCGATCTTCTACCTGGCGCAGCCGTTCTCGCAGATGCTCGGCGCCCCGCTCAGCGGCGGCCTGATCAGCATCGGCAACCAGATCACCCCCTGGGAGGGCTGGCAGGTGATGTTCTTCGCCGAGGGCATGCTCGCGGTGGTCGCCGGATTCGCGGCGCTGAAGTTCCTGACGAACCATCCGCAGAAGGCGAAGTGGCTGACCCAGGAGGAGAAGGACTCGCTGACGGCCGCGATGGAGCGCGAGGACACCGTGCGGCAGGCCGACGGCCCGACCGGCATCTGGCGCGCCATGGGCAGCTGGAAGGTCTGGTACTTCACGATCATCTACTTCTGCCTGCAGATCGCGGTCTACGGCACCACCTTCTACCTCCCGCAGCAGGTCGCGAACCTGATCGGGCAGGACGTCGGCTTCCAGGTCGGACTCGTGTCGGCCATCCCGTGGCTCGTGGGCCTCTTCGCCTGCTACTACGTGGGCCGGCACGCGAACACCATCCGCCGACGCCGCTCCTGGGGCTCGCTGTTCTACATCTTCACCGGCCTGTCGATCTTCGGATCGGCGTGGGCGGGAGCGAACGGCCAGCCGATCCTGGGCCTGCTGTTCATCACCCTCGCGGTGTCGAGCTTCCTCTCGGTCGGACCGATCACCTGGGCCTACCCGACCGCGTTCCTCACGGGCGCGGCCGCGGCGGCGGGCATCGGCCTCATCAACTCGCTCGGAAACCTCGGCGGCTTCGTCGCGCCCCTCATGCGCAACGGCTTCAACGAGGCGATCCCGACCGAGAGCGGGGTGTGGGGAGTCGTCTCGCTGGGCGTCTTCGCGTTCCTCGCGGCCGCGATGATGTTCAGCACCAAGTTCTTCCGCGGTGCGAAGGCGGACGAGCTGCTCGAGACCACGAACATCAACACCGGGCACTGACCCCGGCGCGGAGGGGCCCGGTCGCCGCGGCGGCCGGGCCCCTCCGTCGTTTCGGCGCACCGCGACCGCGACGGTAGCCCCGGAAGAAGAAGGGACCGGAGCGGATCGGTACGGATACGATGTCCCAATCGATCGCCTCGAAGGAGCACGGCCGGACCAGGCGATTCCGTCGACGAAGGGATCCCGATGGATCACGACCGCTCGTCCGAGACGCCATCTCCAGGCGGAGCGCTCGTCGGCGGGGGCATACCGGCCGTCACCGTCCTCCTGGCCCTGTGGGCGGCCGGGCACCAGCCTGCCCTCGCGTGTCTGCAGGCGGTCGCCGCCGAGACTGCGCCGGAGCAGAGGTGGTCGGTCGAGCTCATCGACTGGTGGTCGGCTGCCGCCGTCGGGACCGGCATCGATGATTCGAGGTGGATGATCCCGAATGATCCGTCGTTCGATCCCCATTCCGAAGCCATCCGGCTCCTCGGCGTGACGAGCCACACGCACTCGCGACCGCTGTTCCGTGCGATCGTCGGGCTGGAAACGGCGGCACAGTTCTCCGCCGATGCCCGCTCGCTCCTGGTCTACACGGCGCACGGGAATCTCGACACTCAGGCCGAACTGGCCGCCTTCACCGATCTGGTCTCGCCACTGCGCGCCGCCTTCGAATCCTGGGACGTCACCGTCCGCGATGTGCCTGCGCCTCCGACCGCCCGGGAACTGGAGACCGCAGCCCGCGCCGCTCGGCTCGAGCTCAACTCGCCGCGCTACAACATCATGGTCAGCCGCATGGAGGAGACCTGGGCAGCCTTCCACCGGGCCGCTGACGCGGAGGACGCGCGATCGGGCTGGCCCGTCAGCGCCGAGCTGGCCGTGGAGCTGCGGGGTCTGAGTCTTCGCGCGGCTTTCGAGAGGACCCTCACCGATCCCGCGGCGAACAGCCTCCTCGCCTGGCTGGATGCTCATGGACCCGATGGGGCTCTGCCTGAGGTCCTTGAGGCGGAGGCACTGACTCTCATCGAGGACCTCGACGCCGAATGGCCGGACCTCCCCGACGACGTCCGACTCCGAGTCGTCTCCGAACTGCAGTTGACCTCCTTCTCGCCGATGGACGACTCCTTGCGGCCGAACATGACGGCATGGAAACGGCGTCACGAGGCACTCGCCACAAGTGTCGAATCGGCCCGGGATCCATCGACGATGGACACGGACGAGGAGCTCTTCGAGGTCGAGGTCGCACTCGACACGGGCGATCTCGCGCAGGCGGAATCCCTGCTCCGCGTCCTCAGAGGATCACGACGGGTTCAGGAGCAGCGCGACCGGTTCGTGGAGCGGCGCGGACAGGTCATCTCCGCGTTCGAACGCCTGGACGAGACTTCTGAGGCTCTGCGGATGCTCGCCCGGTCACTCTCGGAGACTCCGGTCGAGGAACTGACCGATACCGCGATCGATCTCATGAATGACGCCGTGCGACAGGCCTTCGACGTCCAACAAGAGCAGCGGGCCACTCAGCGTGCGGCTCGGCGCGCGTTGCTCAAGTCCGCCCTGGACGAGCTCGAGCTCGCCGGTCCCGTCCTCGCAAGCGGGAGGGCGCTCTACGAGCGCTCGGGCGAGGACTCGGCAGACCCCTCCGATGCGATCTCCGATCTCGACGCCCTCAGCACATTCATCGAGCAGCAGCGCGAGCTGCTGCAGACGTCGGCGAACGATGCGATCGCGGCCCTGCGAGGCGAACTCCAGGACGGGATCGATCCGCAGGCCGAGAGCGAGCTGGCGGCGGCTGAGATGCTCCGTGATCAGCAGGACTTCAGAAGCGCGCGCCGTATCGCGCAACGTTCACTGAGCGGTCTTCGGCTCCGAACCGCTCCCGTCTTCGAGCCGGCCCTCGGCGAGGCGACGCTCATCGAGCGAGTCACCCAGTACGTGCGCGCGCGGCTCAATGTCTCAGCTGACGACATCAAGCGACTGCACGTGGCCTTGAAGACCAAGCCATTCGTCATCCTCGCAGGGCTCTCCGGATCAGGGAAAAGCAGTATCGCCCGCCTCTACGCGGAGGCGATCGGGGCGACGGCGGTCAACGGGCAGTTCTCCCGCGAAGCGGTGCAGCCGAACTGGATCGACACGGCCAGCACACTCGGCTTTTACAACCCGGTAACGGGGGCGTTCGAGCCCGGCTGGCTGACCGACGTGATCGTGCGCTGCCTGAACGCGCCGGACAAGCCGCACTTCGTCCTCCTCGACGAGATGAACCTCGCTCCGGTCGAGTACTACCTCGCCGACGTCCTCTCCGTCATGGAGGACGTCCAGGACAGCGAGGGCTCCACCATCCGGCTCTACTCGTCCGGTATCCACCCGGCCAACAGGGAGACCTACGAACCGACGATCGCCTATCCGCCGAACCTCTTCCTCATCGGCACGGTGAACACGGACGAGACGACGCGCACCATCTCGCAGCGCGTGCTCGACCGTGCCAGCTACGTGCAGCTCGACACGACAGTCGACGACACCCACCATCAGCGGAGGACTTCGGCGACGAAGGTCTCCCCCATTCAAGTGCGCATGCGCGCCTGGAGGGCCATCTGCGCGGAGGACACGGGCGTCGCCCGGTGGGCGCATGAGCCGCTCGTCCGCATCGCGCGCGAACTGGGTGCCGTGAACATCGGCGTCGGTCTCCGATCGCATCTCGGCATTGAGAGCTACATCGCGAACTCGACCGGTGTGCTCGGCCGTCAGGCGGCCCTCGACGCGGCGCTACTGCAACGGGTGATCCCCAAGATCCGCGGGTTCAAGCGCAGACTTCAAGCGACACTCGAAGAGCTCACCGTCGTCTTCGAAGCTCAGGGAGCTCACCGCTGCGCCCATGTCACCCGGTGGTGGCTGTCCGACGCCGTCGACATCGACGACTACCTTGACGGCGGAGACCAGGCCGTCGGACTCGTGCTGAGCGGGGTCGCACCCGTCTACGAGGATCCTGTGGAGGAGCGGGCGCACAACCCGGCTTCCGTCGCGGAGCGGGTCCAGGTCTCTTCTCCCGTCGCGGCGCCCGTTCCCGTCGTCCGACTGTGGAACGACGACGAGCTGAGGCCGATCGTCCGCGGACTCATCGAGTCCGGCGCCTATACCGACCCGAGCGGCATGGTCCTCGGGCCGTCCCTCGGCACAGAGCTGCGGAGGCAGGTCCCCGGCCTCGGCCAGAAGCCCCGAGGCCTCAAGCAGCTGGTCGAGAGCCTCGGCTGGACCATGGCGCCGGCGGTTCCCGCTACTCCGGTCGCTCCGGTCGCTCCGGTCGCTCCGGTCGCTCACGAGGCCGCGAACCCCGTCTCCGTCAGCACGTCGACGACCCCGTCGGCCTTCCGTTCGGCCGTCCTCGAGGCGCTGGCCTCGGAGCCGTGGACCACCAGCCTCCGCACCGCACCGCGTGGCCTTCTGGAGCTCACGATGCTCGGCGGCCGTCTGTCCGCGTCGGCGCCCACTTTCCGGGAGAGCGGCTTCCCGAAGCTCTCGGTAGCTCTGCGCTACGCCCTGACAGGCTCCGAGTACTGCGTGGACGAACCGGGCCTTCCGGCCGCACTCGTGATCGCGCCGCGTGCGACTGCCGTACGTCCGCATGCAGACATCCCCGAGCACTCGCTGCGGTCCCCCTCTGGAGCCGAACTGGTGCTTCAAGGGGCACCACGCTTCGATCGTGTTCCGCGCGGGCTGACGGAGTCCGGCTTGCGGACGCTGCTGGAGGACCCTCGGGAGTGGCAGCAGACGGAATTGACCGGTCTCGTCGGCATGGTCGACGCGCAGCCGGAGGAGTGGAGCCGCTGCGTCCGGAATCTGATCTCGGCCGCGGTTCTCGAGAAGACCGAGGAACCGGGACCCCCCTCGACGTTCCGGCTGGCCGCGGACGTGTACTCGGCCGAGTACGGGCTCTTCCGTCTACGGACGGCGATGCGTGAGAGGCTCGAAGCCTCGACGTGGGGTTTCGCTCCCGATGTCATCGACGAGGTCGTCGACCTGTGACGACCTGGTACTCCATCGACGACGGCAGCGCGACCCCGCTGCATGGAGCGGAGGTGGTCGTGGCCGAGACGTCCACTCTGACCGTCACGGGTCTCGAGACCGGTGACGAGCTCATCCTCGGCGGGACCCGGACCTTTCCGGCGGCCAACGGAACGGTGATCGTGCGACTGGCCCACTTGCAGGCGATCGGCCTCACCTCCGCCTCGGTCTGGCGCGGTCGGCGCGACATCGCTCGCGCGACTGTGGAGATCCTGCCGGGCAAAGTGCGGCAGGCGGAGTTCGATGTGCTGTGGCGAGAGCTCCACGAGGTCTGGGTCGATCTGCTCTTCCGTGCGCGATCGTCGATCCGTGCGGTCGAACGCCGTGCAGACCCCGGCTCGCTCTGGCGGGGCGCACGTCCGCTCGTAGAGTCGATCTGCGCCTACCCGCAGACCCAACTCGTCCGAGGGCGGTCCACTGCGCCCTACGCGCGAGCGCGGAACGTCGATTTCACGCCGTCCCGGAAGCTTGTCATGGGCGCGGCCCTTCAGGATGAACTGCCGACTCGGCCGGTCATCGGCAGCGCCGACATCCCTGCCAATCGCTTGATCGCCCGGTTCTGCGACGCCGTGGCCACCGCGGCCGAGCGAGCGGGCAACGCCGTCGTCGCCGCCGACGCGAGGCGGATGAGGGATCATCCGACTCTCCGGGAGCTGCGCGCCGATGCCTTCCCCTCGCCTGACGCAGTCGTCGCGAAGGATCAGCGGTACCTCCGCTGCTGGCATGCCTTGCGGCGACTCGCGTCTCCTGCGACGTCGAACACAACCGGACCCTTCCCCGACCCGATCGGACTGATCCGGCTCTCCGCTCTGTACGAGTACTGGGTCTTCATGAAAGTCGTCATCGGTGTCGAGCTGATTCTGGGCGCACCCCTCGACGAGGGTTACGCGGCTTTCGGTCGCGATCGAGGCGGGGACCGCCGTGAACTCAGACTCGAGCCCGGCACGCGACTTGACTTCCGGGGCGGTGTCTCGGTGCACTACGAACCCGTTATCGGACGAGCCGACCCCTCGACCCGCGCTGGCGGATTCGATCTCCGTGTCCCCCCGTTCGAAGTCGACAGAGAACGGGCCCCCGTGCACGTCACCCCCGATGTCGTGGTCAGTGGCCCGGCCGGCATCCTCGTGCTCGACGCGAAGTACGTGGGAGAGCAGGACCTGGCGTCCAAGTCGCAGAAGCTGCACGCCCGTTACGGCGGTATCCATCGGAGGAACGACCCTCAGGGTCTGTGCCGAGAGGTGATCGTCGTTCATCCGGGCCGGGACACGACCGTGGAGTTCGCGGGACATGCGGCACTGCCGATGACACCCGGCCACCCCACCGAGTGGCTCAAGCCCCGCCTGCGCAGGTCTGTGCTCGGGTGGTAGGGACCGGGTCGCGGCGAGCGGCCGGGTCCCTCGGTCGTCGAGCCGCGCTCAGTCGTCGAGCCGCGCCCGCACCCGCGGATCCGGGGAGAACCGGCCGCGCGGGATCCGCGAGCGCACGAGCATCCCGACTCCGATCAGCGTCGCCGCGGAGCCGAGCACGATGCCGCTCACCGCGTCGATCCGGCCCTGCGACTCCGCGTTCACGAGGCTGAGCAGCGCCGTCTGCGCGAGCACCAGCAGCACGAGAGCGGCCGCGATGTTGGCCAGCCGCGCCGCCTCGAGCAGGAGCGCCCGCTGGCGCCGCGCGGTGATCGTGCCGACGATCGCGAAGACCAGCTCGGTCAGGGCGATGACGGCGAGGGCGAGCGCGATCGGCTGCGGGAACGCCGCCTCCGGGGAGTCGTCGACGAACTCCCAGCCCGACGCCGCCGTGTAGAGGAGCGCCGTCCCGGCGATCAGGCGCCCGATCACGCGGTAGAGCCGGCGCTGCACGGGGAAGTCGGCCCGCACGCCGATCGCGCGCTTCGAGTGGTGCGCGCGGAACACGAGCACGCGCGAGACGGCGACGGCCGCGGTGACGAGCACGTTCGCGAAGAGGAAGACCGACGGCGAGGCGGCCGTCAGGGCGATCTTGCCGAGCACGACGAGGACGCTGATGGGCACGCCGAGTCCGACGAGCAGCACTCCGCGCTCGTAGGTGTCGGCGAGGGTGCCGCGGAGCCGGTCGACGGTGCTGGGCACGACGATCGCCGTCGTCTCGGGCAGCACCTCGGGCCCCGTCATGCCGCTCCTCCCCCGCCCGCGCGCGCAGGACACCCCATTCTCCGCCCTCGTCGGCGCGTTCCGACCCTCGGAGCGGCGCGACCCGCCCGAGCGCCGATCGCTCAGCGCACCGAGTCCCGGCGCGAGCGCTCGCGCACCCGCTCGATGTGCGCGCGCATCGCCGCGGCCGCCGCCTCCGGCCCTTCGGCGAACGCGGCGACGATAGCCCGGTGCTCGATCACCGCGTCGTCCGCATCGCTCACCCCGGTCTGCACCGTCTGGCGCATGCGGTGCACGCGGGTCGAGATGGCGTCCGACATGTCGATGAGGAACGGGTTGTGCGTGCCCTCGAAGATCAGGTGGTGGAAGTTCCAGTCCACCTCGAAGTACTCGCGCAGCAGGTCCACGGGCAGGTCGCCGGTCGACGACGCGGCCCGCACCACCGCCGTCATCGCCTCGTGCTCCGCGAGCGCCGCCTCGAGGCGCGGCACGAGCGCGGCCTCGTGCGCCGACGCGAGCGCCGCGGCCCCGCTCTCGAGCACCACGCGGGCGTCGAAGAGCGCGTCGAGCTGGTCGTCGGCGAGCGGAGGAGCGACGCGGTAGCCCTTGTTGGCCACCCGGGTCACGAGGCCGGTCCGCTCGAGCTGCACGAGCGCCTCGCGCACGGGAGTCGGCGAGACGCCGAGCTCGCGGGCGACCGCGTCGATGGACAGCCGCATGCCGGGCTCGATGCCGGGGCCGAGCAGCACGTCGAGGACGCGGTCGTAGACGTGGTCGCGCAGCCCCCGCCGCTCGATCGACTCCGAGCCGGTGAGTCGGAACACGGGGTCGGTCATGTGGCCTCGCGGGGTGAGTGCTGCAGGAGGGGCGACGGCTGCCGGGCCCGGGAGAAGCTTACGCATCCCACGCCCGGCAGCCGCCCGATCACTCCCCGCCGGACGTCCCGCGCTCGTACTCGCGGATCTCGTCGACCTTCGCCGCCGAGGCGCTCGAGGTGTCGAAGACGTAGCCCAGCCACTCCTTCACGTTCCGGCGCGCGACCTCCAGGCCCACGACGCGCTGGCCCATGCAGAGCACCTGCGCGTCGTTCGAGAGCACGCTGCGCTCCACCGAGTAGGAGTCGTGGGCCGTCACCGCGCGGATGCCCGGCACCTTGTTCGCGGCGATCGCGACTCCGAGGCCGGTGCCGCAGATCAGCAGGGCGCGATCGGCGTCGCCGCGCGCCACGATCTCGGCGGCGGTGGTCGCGACGGTCGGGTACGCCGTGTGCCCGTCGGCGTCCACTCCCACGTCGACCACCGAGACGACGCGGTCGTCCGCCTCGAGGTCGCGCTTCAGGGCTTCCTTGTAGTCGTAGCCGGCGTCGTCCGAGCCGATCACGAGTCTCCAGGTGGTGCTCACGGTGTCTCCTCCTCCATCGGGGCGGCGAGCCGTCGTCCGACGGTCTCGACGATCAGGGCCAGCGACACCGCTCCGGGATCGGGGGTGCCGAGGGACTTGCTGCCGTGCGATCGCGCGCGGCCGAGGCCGGGCATCAGCTCGCTGGTGGCGTCGGCGGCGGTTCGCGCGGCGACGGCCGCGGCCGCCCAGGCCTCGCTGAGCGCGGAGCCGGCCGCGACGCGCTCGGCGAGCGTCTCGGCGAACGGCACGAGCGCGTCGACCATGGTCTTATCACCGGGCTCGGCCTTGCCGTAGGCGCGCACGGCGTCCGAGGCGGCGGTCGCGCCCGCGCTCACCTCGGCGGCGGTCACGGGCCGGTCGTCGCCCAGCGCGTCGCCGAGGCTGCGCAGGATCACGCCCCAGAGCGCTCCGGAGGTGCCGCCCGCACGGTCCGACCAGGCGTCGCCGGCGCGCGTCAGCAGCGAGCCGGCTCCCGCACCCCGGGCGAGCACGGACCCGGCCTCGTCGGCCGCCGCGCGGGCTCCGCGCTGCATGCCGATGCCGTGGTCGCCGTCGCCCGCGATCGCGTCGAGGCGTCCGAGCTCGTCGGCGTTCTCGTCGATCACCGTGCGGATCGCGCCGAGCGCGTCGGCCAGGCGGGCCGCGGCCCCGCGCGACTCGTCGCTCGCCTCGCCGAGCGCGGCCTCGGCGACGTCCTCGTCCGTGGTCGTGACGGTCGTCAGCGAGCCGGAGTCGATCGCGCCCGTGCGGTAGGCGGGGGTGTCGGCCGGAGCCGTCCACAGGGTCTCGAGCTCGTCGTCCACCCAGAGCAGCGTCAGCGAGACGCCGGCCATGTCGAAGCTCGTGCAGAACTCGCCCACCTGCGGATCGACGAGGACCGCCCCGCGCGCCTCGAGCAGGTCGGCGACGGTGCTGAACACGACGAACAGCTCCTCGCTCTTGACCGAGCCCAGTCCGTTGAGGATCGGGACGACGCGCGCTCCCTCGACGGCGACCCCCTCCGGGATCTCGGCGTCGTCGAGCAGGTGCGTGACGAGCAGCTCGGCGAGTCCGGCGGCGCTGGGCACGTCGACCTCGTCGATCCCGGGCTCGCCGTGGATGCCGAGCCCGACGGCCATCCTCCCCTCGGGCACCGAGAACAGCGGCTCGTCGGCGCCCGGCAGCGTGCAGCCGCTGAAGGCGACGCCGAGCGAGCGGGTGCGGGCGTTCGCGGCGGCGGCGACCCGCTCGACGCCGTCGAGGTCGTAGCCCGCGGCGGCCGCGGCTCCGGCGACCTTGAAGACCGTGAGGTCGCCGGCGATGCCCCGTCGGCGGTGCGCCTCGGCGGGGGGGGCGCTGAAGACGTCGTCCGTGACCGTGACGGTCCGGCAGTCGATGCCGTCGGCGCGCACCGCGTCCTGCGCCGCGGTGAAGTGCAGCACGTCGCCCGCGTAGTTGCCGTAGCTGAGCAGCACCCCGCGTCCCTGCTCGCTGGCGCGGATGACGGACTCGACCTGGTGCGCCGAGGGCGAGGCGAACAGGTTGCCCATCGCGGCTCCGTGCGCGAGGCCCGGCCCGACCAGTCCTGCGAAGGCGGGGTAGTGGCCGGAGCCGCCGCCGATCACCACCGCGACCTCGGGGTCGGCGGAGCGGGTCGAGCGCGAGACGCCGCCGTGCACCTTCCGCACCCAGCGGCCGTTGGCGCGGACGAAGCCGTCCACCATGTCGTCGGCGAAGTCCGCCGGTTCGTTCCAGAGACGGGTCATGTGCGCGTCGGCTCCTCATCATCGAGTTCTCCGGCCCGAAGGCCTGACAGACTCGATCCTATAGGATTTTGGCCCGACGAGGCCAGGGCCGCGCTCTACTCCCGGCCGACCGCGAGCGCCTCCTCCTCCACATCCAGGAACGCGAGCGCGCTGACCACCGCCGGCTCCTGGTACCGCCCCTCGGCGCGGGCTCGCAGCACCGCCTCCCGCTCGGCCGCGATCATCACGCGCCGCAGCCGGTTGTAGGAGTGCGTCAGCGGCTCCGAGTCCTCATCGGCCGGCGGGTTCTCGAGCGCGTCCGAGAGGAACACGGCGTTGCGCCGCAGCCGGTCGAGCACCCGCTCCTCGACGCCCTCCTGCGGCTCCTCGTCGAGCCGGGCGAGACCCGCGGTCTGCGCCTCCGCGAGCAGCATCTGCTTCTCGACGTGCTCCTGCATGTCGTTGGGCGGCGGCAGCTTCAGCACCCGGATCAGGCTCGGCAGCGCGAGACCCTCCACGAGCGTGCCCGCCACCACCACGAACGCGAGGAACTGCAGGAACGCCCGCTGCGGTGTCTCCTCGGGCAGGAGGAACGCGGCGGCCAGCGTGACCACGCCGCGGATGCCCGCGAACGAGACCCCGATCGCCGTCGGCCAGGTCCAGCCGCGCTGCTGCAGCCGCGTCGGACCGTGCCGGTAGAGCACGGTCGTCATGACCATCCAGAGCACCCGGCTGCCGATCAGCGCCCCGAGCAGCGCCGCGCTGATGCCCACGGTCTGCCAGAGGCCGATCCCGGAGTCGGCGGTCGCCTCGACGACCGACGCGAGGCTCAGCCCGATGAAGAGGAACACCGCGTTCTCGAGCAGGAACTGGATCGTCCGCCAGTTCAGCGACTCCGCGATCCGCGCCTGCGCCGACTGGATCACCGGCGCCCGGAAGCCGAGGTACAGCCCGGCGACCACGACCGCGAGCACTCCCGAGCCGTGCAGCAGCTGCGCGGGGATGAAGGCGAGGTAGGGGGTCACGAGCGACAGGCTCGTGTCGAGCACCGAGGACTGCACCTGCTTGCGCACGGCCCCCAGCACCACGGCGACGACGATGCCGACTCCCCCGCCGACGACCACGGCGAGCACGAAGTCGAGCGCGACGCCGCCCGGCGTGACCGTGCTCACCAGGGCCAGGATGGACGCGTTCAGCGCCACGAGCGCGGTCGCGTCGTTGAGCAGGCTCTCGCCCTCGAGCACCGTGAGCATGCGGCGCGGCAGGCGGAGCCGCCCGGCGATCGCGGTCACGGCCACCGCGTCGGTCGGAGCGACGATGGCGCCGAAGGCGAGGGCCGCCGCGATCGAGATCGCCGGCACCACCGCCCAGGCCACCGCTCCGACCACGAGCACCGTGAAGACGACGAGGCCGACCGAGAGCAGGAGGATGCTGTCGCCGCGGGCGCGCACGTCGAGCACCGAGGTGCGGATCGCCGCCGCGTAGAGCAGCGGCGGCAGGATCCCGAACAGCACCACGTCGGGCTCGACGACCACCTCGGGGATCCCGGGCACGAACGAGGCCAGCGCACCGACCGCGACGAGCGCGACGGGAGCCGACCAGTTCACCCGGCCCGAGAGGCCGGTGACCAGGACGGTGACGACGACGAACGAGACGATCCAGACGATCGCGACGACCGGTTCCTCCACAGGGCCCTCTCCGGGGGCGCGTGCGGCGCGCCTCCGGGCACCATCATGGCGCTCGGGACGGCCTCGTGGCGGGGGTCGTCGAGGCGGGTCAGCGGCGCGAGTCGTGCACGTCGCGCGCCTTCATCACCCGGGCCGAGTCGACGGGGTTCATGCCGAGCACGATCTTGCCGCGGGAGTGCCGCTTCTCGAGGTCGTCGAACGCGTCCTGCACGAGGCCGTACGGGTAGAAGCCCGACACGAGCACGCGCAGCTTCTGCGCGGCGACGAGGCCGACCAGCTCGCCGAGGATCTCGGTGTCCTGCGCCGCCGTCTCGGCATCGGGCCAGACGGCGCGGAGCTCGATCTCCTTGCGGTCGTCGCTCGAGTGGTACCGGCTGCCCTCGATGCCCAGCGACGCGGCGAGCTCGTCGTTGCCGCCGAAGTTGTCCAGGAACGCCGTGACGCCTCCCGGAGCGACCTCGCGGATGCGATCGGCGATGCCGTCGCCGTACACGATCGGCTTCACTCCGATCTGGCGGAGGTAGTCGAAGTTGCGCTCGCCGCAGGTGCCGATGACCGTCGCGCCGCGCAGCTTCGCGAGCTGGATCTCGAGGCTGCCGACCCCGCCCGCCGCGGCCGAGACGACCACGGTGTCGCCCGCTCCGACGTGCACCGCCTCGAGTGCGCGCCAGGCGGTCACGCCGGCCAGGAACAGCGCGCCGCCGACCTCCCAGCTGACCGAGGCGGGCTTGGGCACGAGGTTCTCGCGCGGCACGACCACGTGGGTGGCGTGCGAGCCGACGAGGGCGTGGCCGACCACGTCGCTCTTGAGCTTGAGGTCGGTGACCCCCTCCCCGAGACCGACGACGACGCCGGCCAGATCGGTGCCCTGGCGCATGGGGAAGACGGCGGAGTGATCGGAGTCGAAGCGCCCCTCGCGGATGAACGCCTCCATGTGGTTCACGCCCGCCGACAGCACCTCGACGAGCACCTCGCCCCTCCCCGGGACGGGACGGGGGACCTCGGCCACCTCGAGCACGTCGACCCCGCCGAAGCGGGAGTACTGGACCACACGGGCGGAGTCGGAGCGCAGACGGTTCATGGGCTCATCCTGTTCCTCCTCGGACGAGAACCGGTGACCCCCGAACGGGGACGTGCGCCTCGCGGACAGCCGAACGGACCGGAGTGGAGGAGGAACGCTCCCGGATCGTGAGGGCACGAATGATTCGCGCCGCGACGAGTGGCAGGATGAGCGGGTGGAACCGGACCCGCTCGCCCTGCAGAACCAGGTGTGCTTCTCGCTCGCCGTCGCTGCGCGCACCGTCATCGGCCTCTACCGCCCGGTGCTGGAGCCGATGGGCCTGACCCACCCGCAGTACCTCGTGATGCTCGCCCTGTGGGAGAGCAGCCCGCGCTCGCTCGGGGACCTCGGCGAGGCGCTGCACCTCGAGCCCGCGACCCTCAGCCCGCTGGTCAAGCGCCTCGAGGCGAGCGGCCACGTCACGCGCACCCGCAGCAGCGAGGACGAGCGCCGCCTCGACGTCGCGCTCACCCCCGCCGGAGCGGCCCTCCGCGAGCAGGCCCTGCAGGTGCCCCCGCAGATCGTCGAGCGCCTGGACCTCCCCCTCGAGGACCTCGTCGCGATCCGCGACAGCCTCACCCACCTCATCGGCGCCGCGTCCCGCCCACCGGCCGCCCGGCTGATCGAGTAGCCCGCGCAGCGGGCGTATCGGTGATACCCGCCCTCCGGGAGTGGGTGGGTCTCGATACGCCGCGTACCGCGGCTACTCGACCAGCAAGAGGGCACCCGCCCGCCCCGCTGATCGAGTAGCCCGCGCAGCGGGCGTATCGAGATCCCCGTCACCCGGGCCACGCGGGTCGCGATACGCGGCCTCCGGCCGCGGCTGACCAGCAGGGGAGCATCCGCCGAACGACCGAGGGCCGAGCGGGCGTGCACACGGCACGGCCACTCGGCCCTCGGTCGTTCTCAGAGGAGCACCCGTCAGTTGGCGACCCGCACCACGATCGGAGCGCTGGTGCCGACGTTGCCGGCCTTGTCCTGCGCCTTGGCGGTCACGTTGTACGAGCCGTTCGGGTAGGTCAGGGAGCTCGTGGAGAGCGCCCAGGTCCCGTTGGTCTGCTTCACGCCGGGGCCGAGCTTGGTCGGGCCCGCGTAGAACACGACGGCGGTCACGCCGACGTTGTCCTCGGCAGTGGCGACCAGGCGGATCGAACCCGAGACGGTGGTCCCGGTGGCCGGCGAGGTGATCGTCGCGGTCGGCTTCTGCGTGTCCGTGACCGCGGTCGGAACCGGGGTCGGAGTCGCAGTCGCGGTCGGAGTGGCGGTCGGAGTCGCGGTGGGCGTCGCGGTGGGCGTCGCCGTGGGCGTCGCGGTCGGGGTGGCCGTCGCGGTGGGCTCAGGAGTCGGGACGGCGGTGCCGGTCGGCGTCGGGGTCGGCGTGGCGGTGCCTCCGCACGACTGCGCGGTGACCCGGTAGCGGTACTGCACGTTCGCGGAGCTCGCGGCCCAGACCTCGAGGGTGTCGCCGATCTCGACGTCGACCGGGGCGAAGACGAAGGCGCCGCCGGAGGCGGGCTGGGTCTTCCGCTCGACGGTGACGTCGTTGCGATCGAGGCCCAGGGCGGTGTCGCTCGCGGTCGCGTCGCTGGTGCCGGAGACGATGGCGCTGACAGGGCCGTCGGCGTCGCAGGTGACGGCGGTGGAGGCGGAGGGGGCGGCGGCGGCGCTGAGCGCGGGAGTGAGTCCCGCGGAGCCGGCGATCAGCGCGGCGGTGATCAGGGCGAGGCGGGAGCGGCGCGAGACCTTCACAGGGCCACCACCGCAGAGGTGCAGAGAGAGGAGAGGAGGAGCGTTGACGACATCGTGTCGGCTTTCTCGAGAGGGCGGATCGGGCCGTCGACGTCCTCGTCGGAGGGTCCCGTCGCTCACGCGAGACGCGACGATGCGACCGGATGCCGGGAACCGACAAGGGAGTGGAACGGTCTTCGCAAGCTATCGTCACGCTCCGCGCCCGGGCAATGGGGTCCGACGCTGTGTCTCAAAAGGGGGGTCCGCGACGGGACGCGACCGGGCGCGCGCCACCGCGGCGGCTCCGTTCCGGACCCGCGACACGCCGAAGGCGCTCCCGCGACACGCCGAGCGGAGCGACGTCCCGCGACCGTCTCCCGACGCGACACGTCACGCCTATCGAATTGCGGGAGCAGCCTCTCCGGGAGGCCGTCCCGCGCCTCCCGGGCGGCATTGACGCTCTCGCCGATCTCCCCGGCGGAATTCGGCGGCGAGTGCCGAGAATCGGGACGCCGTCACTCCTTCCGAGTGTCCCCCCCGGAGCACACCGGCACTGCTCGCGCCCGATTGTCGCTGAGCGGTGGCTCTGAATGCGGATTAGCGGTCGAGCCAGCCGGTGATCCGTGTCCGAGACGATTCCGGAACGGTCGAAGGTGTGGAGGTGAGCTCGAAAGAGCCGGTGAGAGGCTGTTTCTCGACGATCGTCGGCAGGCGGGGCTACAGGAGAACAATCGTTCTCCACTGGATCCGATCTCCCTGAGGGGGGAGTGATCGGGGCAGAGAACGATCATTCTCCCGAGGGTGAGAGCGTCGCATTCCGGAGTGACTTCTCCGTGCTTCTCCCGCATAGCCCGCACACGTGCCGCGAATGACGGGAGTGCTGTTATCCGGAGGGTCTGCCGAAAGGAAAGCGGCGCCTCTCGACAATCCCGCGGAGCACCTCCGAACGCACTTCTCGATGGCAACCCCCCTGGCGCGCCCCATCCGGGGGTGAAAATTTTTGTTGATCATTCAACGTCCGGCGCAGTAGCTTGATCATCGAGCAACCCGATGCTCAGTGATCTGGTACAGACCGGCAATGCTTCCCCCGGAGCGTCGGAAGGTCCCCCTCACCCGTCGTCCGGCGACCCGAATCGCCTCACGACGGACATCGGCGCGCGTTTGATCCGATCGAGTGAAGGACCCCTGGCCTTGACAGCGCACTCTGCGGGCGTGATGCCCGCTGCCCGGACGACCCCTGCGTCCGGAGCACCGACACGAGCGACCGCCCCTACGGCGACCGCCCGCGCCCTGACCCCCGCCGCACCGTTCCGGTCGCTGGCGGCGGCGGGCGCCTCTCCGCTCCCCGTGCGCTTCGCCGATGCCCCGACCGGGAAGGCGAAGGCCGAGGCCCCCGCCCCCGTGCGCCGGACCGGCACCGCCCGCTCCGGACGCCACGCGTCGCCGGTCGTCGGCCGCCTCGTCGCCGTCCTCCCCGCGCACAACGAGGAGGCCGGCATCGCCGCCGCCATCCACGGACTGCAGAACCAGACTTCCCCGCCCGACCGCATCGTCGTCGTCACCGACAACTGCACCGACGGCACCGCGCGCATCGCGCTCGAGGAGGGCGCCGAGGTCTTCGCGACCGTCGGCAACACCGACAAGAAGGCCGGCGCGCTCAACCAGTTCCTCGAGGTGCTCCTGCTCGAGCTCGAGGACGACGACCTCGTCCTCGTGCAGGACGCCGACTCGGCCCTGGACCCCGACTTCCTCGCGATCGCCCGCCTCAAGGTCGGCATCAAGCGGATCGGCGCCGTCGGCGGCGTGTTCCGCGGCACCCCGGGCGGCGGCGTCGTCGGCCACCTGCAGCGCAACGAGTACGCCCGCTACGCCCGCGATGTGCGGCGCCTGAACGGCAAGTGCCTGGTCGTCACCGGAACCGCTGCGGTGCTCAAGGGCGGACTGCTCCGCGAGATCAGCCAGGCCCGGCGCGCCGGAACGCTCCCCGCGGGCGACGGCCGCGGCGGGATCTACGACACCACGGTCCTGACCGAGGACAACGAACTCACCTTCGCGATCAAGCACCTCGGCTACGACGTGCTCAGCCCCGCGGGCTGCACCCTCGTCACCGAGGTCATGCCGACGTGGAAGGAGCTCTGGCACCAGCGCCTGCGCTGGAAGCGCGGCGCCGTCGAGAACTGCGTGCAGTACGGGCTCACCCGCGTCACCTGGCCGTACTGGGGCCGCCAGCTGCTGACCATGGCAGGCTGCGTCATCACCTACGTGTACCTCGCGACCGTGATCTACGCCCTCGTGCTCGGTCAGCTCTCGATCCAGCCGTTCTGGCTCGGCATCACCCTCATCTTCGTCGTCGAGCGCATCGTCACGGTGCGCGACCGCGGGTGGAAGCACATGCTCCTCGCCGCCTCGATGTACGAGCTGTTCCTCGATCTGTTCCTGCAGATCGTGCACACCAAGGCCTACTTCGATGCGCTGACCCGCCGTCAGCGCGCGTGGTGAATCGAAAGGAAGAACCCGACCATGTACAGCAACCTCTCGCCCGCCCTCGGGGCCGGCGCCGGCGCAGGAGTCCTCGCGTCGACCGGCTTCAACTCGCTGTGGTTCGGCCTCGCGGCCTTCGCCCTCATCGCCACCGGCACCGCGATCATGCGCATCGTCCCGCGCCGTCACCGCGAGGTCCAGGAGTCCTGACCCCGAGGCGTCACCGGACGACGGCGGCCGTGGCCGTCGACGTCCGCGTGACGCTCGTGTAGCCGGTCTTCGACCCGGTCACCGAGACGGTGATCTTCAGCCCGACCATCAGGCTCGACGGCTTGTACGTCGCCGCGGTCGCTCCGCTGATCGCGACTCCGTTCGCCCGCCACTGGTACTTCAGCGTCACCGGGGACGGCCCCCACGTTCCCGGCTTCGCGGTGAGCAGCGACCCGACCTTCGCGGTTCCCGTGATCGTCGGAGTCGCGGCGGTCAGCGTCCCTGTTCCGACGGCCGCGGTGGGCAGCGACGTGCGGCTCGTGGTCGCGTAGCCGGCCTTCGTGCCGGTCACCTCGACCGTGATCTGCTTGCCCGCCGTCGCGGCGCCGAGCACGAGCGTCGGCGAGGTCGCCCCGACCAGGTCGACGCCGTCGGCGCTCCA
This sequence comes from Rathayibacter rubneri, assembly GCF_023743255.1. Classification (NCBI taxonomy): domain Bacteria; kingdom Bacillati; phylum Actinomycetota; class Actinomycetes; order Micrococcales; family Microbacteriaceae; genus Rathayibacter; species Rathayibacter rubneri. The sequence goes on from NZ_JAMRYM010000012.1 coordinate 36,665, forward strand.
CTGGTATGAGAGGGCGACCGGAGCCGGTCCCCACGTGCCGGGCTGAGCGGTCAGGGTCGAGCCGACCTTCGCGGTGCCGGTGACCGTCGGAGTCGGGGCCGCCATCTCGGCCGCGGCGTCCGACCGGTAGACGGCGACGTGATCGACGCTCATCGTGCCTCCCGACGACTTCGGCGCGGCCGCGCTGTCGCAGCCGCAGACCCCGTTGGGCAGCCCGCCGCCGATCGCCAGGTTGAGGATCAGGAAGTAGTCGTTGCCGATGGCGGCGCTCCACGCCTCCGGGCTCAGCTGGGTCTGCTCGACCGTGTGCCGCACCTCGCCGTCGACGAGGAACTGCAGCCGCTCCTGCCCCGCGATGCGGCGGTCGACGAGGGCGGAGTAGGTGTGGAACTCGGTGAGGCAGCCGTCGCAGTCCTGGAACCCGCTCGTGAGCCCGTACGGCTCCTCGCACTCGCCGCCGTCCTCGAGGTCGCAGTGGAAGGTCTGGGTGACCTGGCCGGTGCCGTTGACCGCCTCGAGGATGTCGATCTCGCCCGTCCTCGGCCAGTCGATCGCGCCCTGCTCATCGAGGCCCAGCGCCCAGAACGCGGGCCAGTAGCCGGTGGCCTGCGCGGGGTTCGGCTGGCGGATCGACGCGGTCATCAGCAGCTGTCCGCCGGCGGGGGCCGAGAAGGACTTGTCGGCGGTGATGATGCGGCCCGACGTCCAGGCGCCCGCCGCGTCCTGAAGTGCGCGGATGCCGAGGTTGCCCGCGCCGTCGAGGAAGACGTTGGCGGTGGAGTTCGTCGTGCGGTCGACGGCGCCGGTGCCCCAGACCCCGATCTCGTGGATCCACTTGGCGCCGACGGGGGAGCCGGCGGCACCGTCGAAGTCGTCGGCGAAGACGGTCGTCCAGCCCGCCGCGGGGGCGGGGGCGGCGAGGGAGACGGCGGGGGCGGTGGCCTCGGCGGCCTGCGCGGAATCGGGGATGACGCCTCCGGTGAGTGTTGCGGCGAGAGTCGCGATCGCGGCCAGCGCGACCACCTTTGCAGAACGACGGTGCACGACGAACCCCTGACTCACTCGGTGGAGCGAGGCCGTCCTCGCTCACGATCGGGGTCAGGCTAGGAGCGCCGGTGGGGGCGTGATCACCCGTCGGGCGGGGGGTTCTGTCGCGAAGAATCCTCAGGTACGACTCCCGCGCTTGCCGCGAGTCCGCACAAGTCGTCGTACTCGAGGCCGAGTACGACGACTTTCGAGGAGTCGGGGCGGGCGCGCGGATCGAGTCCGCAGGAGTCGTCGTACTCGGGGCCGGGTACGACGACTTCCGAGGAGTCGCCGGGTCAGGGCCGCAGCACCAGCGTCGAGAACGAGTCCGCCGGCAGCGTCGGAGTGAGCGCGACGTCGCCCACCGCGATCGACACCGGCAGCGGCGTCCCGAGGTCGTTCTGCAGCACGATCACGGTGCTGCCGTCGGGGTTCGCGAACGCCAGCTGGTTCTCGTGCCCCGTCCAGCTGAAGGTGTCGAGCCGGCGGGCGCCGGGCTGCAGGAAGTGCGAGACGTGGCGCAGGAGGAAGTACTCGTGCGTGTACCGCGCAGTCCGCGTCTCGGGATCGACCACCACGAGCGAGTTCTGCGCCCAGCCCCAGCGCGAGACGCCTCCCTCCGTCAGCGCGAGGTTCCAGTACGCGTACGACTCCACTCCCTGCGTGAAGAAGTGCTTCATCAGCCCCCAGGCGTACCGGCAGAAGCGCCAGTCGTTCCGCCCGTCGCCGCACTCCTGCTCGGTCTGGTAGAGCGCGAGCGACGGATGCGCGTGCCGCACGGCCGCGATCGCGCCCTTGCCCGCCCACTGGAACCCGACTCCCGAGACCCACGGCCCCGCCTCCGGATGCGCGAGCACCAGCTCGATCTGCTCGTCGTGCGGCCGCTCCTGGGTGCCGAGGAACACCCGCACCCCGAGTCGCGCCATCTCGGGTCCGAGCAGCGCGATGAAGCGCGCGAGTCCCTCCGCAGACCAGACGCAGCTCGGGAACACCTGCGCCGAGTTGAACTCGTTCTGCGGCATCACGGTCTCGACCCGGATGCCCTCCTCGCCGTACGCCTCGACGAACCGCGCGAAGTAGCGGGCGTACGCCTCGAGGTAGCCGTCGTCGTCGACGCGGAAGAGGTCGGTGCCCTCGGTGCCGACCTGGTCGGGGCGCAGTCCGTTCTCGACGTCGCTGCCCGGCCACGGCAGGGCGGCCGCGTAGTGCCCGTTCGTCTTCATCCACGTCGGCGGGCTCCACGGCGACGCCCACAGTCGGAGCTCCGGGTTGTGGCGCTGCGCGGCGCGGATGTAGGGGATCAGCGTGCCGCGGTCGTTCGCGACGTCGAAGTGCTCGAGGGCGAGGTCTCCGGCGACCTCGTCGTAGGAGTACCAGTCGCGCGAGAAGTCGTTGGCGCCGATCGGCATGCGGCAGAGCGAGAGGTTGAGCCCGGCGCCGGGTGCGAAGAAGTCGCGGAGGATGCGCTCGCGGTCCTCCTCGGACAGGAGGGAGAGCGCGTCCCAGCCGAGCTCGTTGAAGCAGCCGCCGATGCCGTCGATCCGCTGGCGCGGGGCGTCCACGCCGACTATCACGTTCGGCATGCCGCGGAGCTCGGTGAGCGGCACGTCCTCCTGCCGCTGCCACGGGGAGGACTCGGTGGTCGTGATCCATTCGACGGTGCTCGTCATGGTGAGCCTCTCGGTCGGCAGCGCTGCCGGGTCCTGATCCAGCCTCGCGCCGAATACCTAGCGACACTCTATATTCGCGCCGTGTACCGTGCACGCATGCGCTGGGGTCGGGTCTACTTCGCCGTGCAGGCGCTCGGCGGCGCGCTCTGGTGGCTCGGCGTCGCCCTCGTGCCGCCGGTGCGGGAGGCGACGCTCGGCTCCCTCGACCCGGTGCCGATCGCCGTCCTCGACCTGCCGCTGTTCGTCGGCGCCTCCGCTCTGGCCGCCGCGGGCGTGCGGTGGGCGGCGTGGGTCGCGACGGTCTGGACGCTCCTCGTCACGGCAGCGCTCGCCGTCGTCGCGACGCTCACGACGGAGGCGGGCTGGGGCGTCCTCGCCATGCTCGCCGCGGCGGGCGGCTCGGTCGCCGCGCTCCTCCTGCTCACCACCGGCCGCCTCCCGACCCGCTGGATCGCCTCCGGCCCCTTCGCCTTCCGCCTCGCCGCCCGCGGGCGCTCGCCGCTCGCGCACCTGGCCGCGACCGCCGCCCAGATCGTCGTCTTCTGGGGCGGGGCGCTCGCGGTGATCCCGGCAGTGATCGCGCTGCTGGAGTCCCGCTGGGGCGTCGGCGTGCCGGTGCCGCCGGTCGTCGCTCCGCTCGGTGCGGTGCTGCTCGTGGCGGCCAGCGCGCTGGGCATCTGGTCGGCGCTGGCCATGTCGCTGCTCGGCGACGGCACGCCGCTGCCGAGCGCGATGCCGAACCGGCTCGTCATCGCCGGTCCGTACCGGTGGGTGCGGAACCCGATGGCGGTCGCGGGTATCGCGCAGGGCGTCGCGGTGGGGCTCCTCTTCTCCTCCTGGCTGGTCGTCGTCTACGCCCTGCTGGGCTCGCTGGTCTGGAACCACGCGGTGCGCCCGCTCGAGGAGGCCGATCTCGAGGAGCGCTTCGGCGAGCAGTTCCGCGCGTACCGGCGCGCCGTGCGCTGCTGGGTGCCGCGGCGGCCGGTGCGGACGCTCGGCTGACTGAGGAGGGCTCGGCTGTCAGGCGTCCCGCCTACAGCCGCTCCTGAAGCCCCGCCTCCGCGGCCCCGCCTACGATGGACCGCGATGTCGATCGCCGCCCCGCCCCGTCCCCGGTCCCGCACCGGTCGTCGACTGGGCATCGGGCTGGCCCTCGTGGCCGCCGCGGTCGCCCTGCGGCTGCTCTCGCCCGACGCGACGGGCGATGTGCTGTCCGACGCGATGCGCGACTTCCTCACCCTCTCGATCAGCGTCGTCATCGAGTCGTTGCCGTTCGTCTTCCTCGGCATCGTGCTCTCGATCGCCGTGCAGCTCTGGGTGCCCGAGGCTGTGCTGCTGCGGATCCTGCCGAAGCGCGCCCTGCCGCGGCGCCTGGTGATCTCGCTGCTCGGCGTGCTGCTCCCGGTCTGCGAGTGCGGCAACGTGCCGCTGGCCCGCGGGCTGATCGTGAAGGGCCTCTCGGTCTCGGAGTCGATGACGTTCCTGCTCGCGGCACCGATCGTGAATCCGATCACGATCATCACGACCTACCAGGCCTTCGGCTGGGAGGACGGGATCCTCGTCTGGCGCATCGTCGGCGGCTTCGTGATCGCGAACCTGGTCGGCTGGATCTTCAGCCGCCACTCCGAGCCGATGTCGCTGCTCACCGACCGCTTCCGCGCCGCGTGCGAGGCGGGGGAGCGGGCGCCCGGCACGCTCCGCGCCCGCTCGCGCCGCAGCGTCCTGCTGTTCGCCGAGGAGACCGGGGCGATGCTGCCGGCGCTCTTCGTCGGGTCGGCGATCGCGGGGCTGATCCAGGTCGGAGTCTCGCGCGACGTTCTCACGGCGCTGGGCGGCAACCCGCTCTGGTCGGTGCTCGCGATGATGGTGCTCGCGTTCGTCATCTCGATCTGCTCGAACGTCGACGCGTTCTTCGTGCTGTCCTTCGGCTCCACGTTCCTGCCGGGCGGCATCATCGCGTTCCTCGTCTTCGGGCCCATGATCGACATCAAGATGCTCGCGCTGCTGCGCACCACCTTCTCGGTCCCCACGCTCGTGCGGATGACGGTCCTGGTCGGGCTGTGCTCCGCGGTCCTCGGATTGGCGGTCAACCATGCGCTCTGAGCGCCTCCTCACCCGCTGGAAGGGCGTGGTCCTGAGCGTCATCGGCGTCGTCTCGACGCTGTGGCTCGCGGCGACCGGCCGGCTCGGCCTCTACATCCACCCCCGCTACTTCGAGTTCACGGTGATCCTCGCCGTGATCGCGGCCGTGCTGCTGGTGCTCGCCTTCGCGATCGTGCCGGGCGCCGACGAGAGCGACGGAGCGAGCGTCGAGGAGTCGGACGCCCACGGCCACCTGCACGACCACGCGCCCGGTCACCCGTGGCGGGCGCGGTCGGCGGTGCTCGGCTCGGTCGCGATCATCGTGACCGCCGGAGTCGCGCTGCTCGTCGTCCCGCCCGCCGCGCTCACCGCGGGCACGGCGACGCAGCGCGAGGTCAACACGAGCGCCGTCGACACGACCGCGGTCGTCGCCGCGCCGACCGGCGACTACGCCTCGTTCTCGGTGCGCGACTGGGCGGCCCTGCTCCGCTCCGGGGCGAGCGAGCAGTTCCTGGCGGGCACGACCGCGACGGTCAGCGGATTCGTGACTCCGGACGCCGACGACCCCGAGAACGTCTTCTACGTCGCCCGCTTCGTCGTGACGTGCTGCGCGGTCGACGCGCAGCCGGTCGGCGTGCCGATCTACGAGCCCGGATGGGCCGACACGTACACCGAGGGCCAGTGGCTGGAGGTGTCCGGCGGCTTCGCGGCGAACGCCAGCGTGACGAGCGCCGAGGCGGTCGTGCTCGAGCCGTCGTCGGTCGCCGAGATCGACGAGCCGGCGATGCCCTATGTCTACTGAGCCCTGGGGCGAGGAATCGTGGGAGTCGCGCCCGCGCCGCTCCCGGGAGCCGCGCGCCGCCTCCGCCCGCGGCTTCTCGCGCGTCTTCTGGGGCGCGACCCTCGTCCTCGCGCTCGGCGTCGGCGGGCTGACCGCGGCGACGATCAGCAGGGGTCCGCGGGTGACCTCGCTCGAGGTGAGCGCGGACGGCGTCGTCGAGCGCGACGGCGGCCGCGCCCGCCTGCACCTCGACCAGGACCTCGAGCCCGACGCGCTCGACCGGGTCGGCGTGACTCCCGAGGCCGAGCACACCGTCGAGCTCGAGAACGGAGTGGTCACCGTGACCTTCGCCGACACCCTCCGCTACGCCACGACCTACGAGATCACGATCGACGACGCCCGCGGCCGGGCGACCGGCTCGGCGGCTGATGTGAGCGCCTCCTTCACCACGAAGGACCCCGACCTCTTCACGCTCGACCGCACGCCCGACCCGGCCGAGCCCGACGCGATCCGCGTGCGCCCGCTGTCCGGGGGAGCGGGGGACGAGACCCGCGTCGTCGCCACGGCCGACCGCATCCAGGACTACGTCGTCGTCGGCCCGCTGCTCGTGCTGGTGACGATCGAGCCCGACAACACGAACCTCATCCGCACCGTCGCGCTCGACACGGGGGCGGAGGGGGTCATCCCGCTGCCCGGATCGGGCGTCGTGCGCGAGCTGCACGCCGCGTCCGAGAAGGGCGTGCTGGGCTGGACCTTCACCGGCGAGGCGCCGACCGGCCCGCTCGACCGCGCGCTCTACTCCTACGACCTCACCGATCAGAAGGCCGAAGCGGTGGCGGTCGTCGGGATCGACGGCGGACCCCTGCGCGCCCGCGACTGGCTGTTCGTGCCGGGCACCACCTCCGTGGTCACGCACTCGGTGGACGACACGGTGCTGCTGGTCGACCTGCTCGTGCCCGGGGCGATCAGCCCGCTCGGCCAGCACGCGGAGCTGCGCGGCTTCGTGCCGGGCGCGAACCGGCTGGTCGTGGCCGACCCCGACCGCGGCTCGCTGATCGACCTGGCCGACGGCTCCGTCGAGACGCTCGCCCTGCCGGTCGCCGAGGTCAGCCCGACCGCGTCGCCCGTGCAGCTGCTCCTGCTCGACGCGACGAGCTACGTGGAGCTCGAGGCCGAGTACTCGCCCGAGAGCGGAGCGACGCAGTACTCGGTCGTGCGCGTCGACGCGGAGGGAACCTCCGAGGTGTTCCGCACATCGCCCACCGGCCGCATCCGGAGCATCTGCCTCTCGCCGAACGGGCAGTTCCTGGCCGTCGAGGCGGTCTCGGTCGAGGGCGAGCCCGACGACTACCCCGAGGTGCCGGGCTTCAGCGCGACGTCGACGGTGCTCGTCGACCTGGAATCGGGCGACACCTCCCGCAGCGTGAACGGCGTCTCGCGCGACTGGTGCGCGTGACCCCTCTGCTGATCGAGCAGGCCCGCAGGGCCCCCCTGCTGATCGAGTAGGCCCGCAGGGCCGTATCGAGATCCCCGTCCGCTGGACACGCGGGTCTCGATACGCCGCTGCGCGGCTACTCGACCAGCAGGGGACTGCCGATGGTCGAGCGTGGACCCCCGCAGGCCCCCCTTCCCTTGCTGATCGAGTAGGCCCGGAGGGCCGAATCGAGATCCCCGTCCGCTGGACACGAGGGTCTCGATACGCCGCTGCGCGGCTACTCGACCAGCAAGGGACTGCCGCGGTCGAGTAGGCCCGCAGGCCCCCCTTCCCTTGCTGATCGAGTAGGCCCGGAGGGCCGTATCGAGATCCACGTCACCGGCACTGCGGGCGGACGCGGGTCTCGATACGCCGCTGCGCGGCTGCTCGACCAGCAAGCGGGGGCTCAGTCGAGGCGCGCGCCCTCCGGCCGGCCCGGCATCAGGAACCAGATCATCAGCACGACCCAGCCCGCGATCGGGATCAGGATGATCAGGAACCACGTGCCGCTGCGGCCCACGTCGTGCAGGCGCCGCCAGATCAGCGCGAGTCCGGGGATCAGCGTCGCGAGCGCGATCAGGATCGACAGTCCGGTGACCCACGGCGTCGAGAAGTCCGATCCCGTCGTGAAGGGCGAGGTCGTGAAGGTGTAGCGCGACAGCGACCCGTCGGCCCAGCGGAGCAGCAGGTTCACGACCAGCGTCGCGAGGATGATCCACCAGTACTCCGCGCGGCTCGCGCGCCCCCGGAAGGTCGCGTACTTGCGGAAGAAGCGCGACACCGCGTCCCTCGCCGGGGCGCCCGGGTAGGGCAGTTCGAGCGCGGGAGCGACGCGGCTCATCCGCGCGCCCCCTGCCGGAGCGGGGCGGGCACGAGGTCGGGAGTCGTCTCAGCCATCCTCCGACGCTACCCGCGGCGCTCGCCCGAGCCGTCCGTCGCGCGGCGGACCCGGGGCGCTCAGCGCGCCGAGTCGGTCCGCACCGGCTCCGTCGGGACGCGTCGCGCCACGGGGGCGGCGGTCCGGCCGGCGCGCCACTCCACCAGCAGGCTCACGACGAGCCCGAGCGCCACGATGCCGAGAGCGACCCACGGCAGCGCGCCGAGGCCGCTCCCGTCGATGACCAGGCCGCCCACGATCGCTCCGCCGCCGATGCCGATGTTGAACGCCGTCGTCTGCAGGGCGGCCGCGAGGCTGCGCAGCTGGAACGACGCGGTCCGCAGCATCCGGGTCTGCAGCATCGCGGGGATGCCTCCGAACGCGATGTTCCAGACGATCGCCGCGACGACCACGAGCGCCGGCACTCCGGAGCCCGCCGCGAACGACAGGCCCGCGAGCGCCGCGAGTACCGCGAGGGCCGCGACGACGAAGCCGGAGCGGGGGAACCGGTCGGTCGCGAAGCCGGCGAGCACGAGGCCCACGGCGCCCGCGCCGCCGAAGGCGAACAGCACCAGCGGGATCGAGTCGGGCGCGAACTGCGCCTCCTCGAGCCACGGCGTGATGTAGGTCGAGAGGGTGTTCTGTCCGATCAGCACCAGCAGGATCACGAGGCAGACGCCGAGGATCCGCGGCAGCGAGCGGTCCTTGCGCGCCGGCAGCCGGATCTCGCCGGTGCGCACCGGGACGATGTGCTCGACCGCGGGCAGGTAGCGGATGACGACGAGCGCGAGGACCAGCACGATCCCGCCGAGGATCGCGAACGTCGGACGCCAGCCGAACGCGTGTCCGAGCGCCGTTCCCACCGGCACGCCGAGCACGAAGGCCGCGGAGCCTCCGCCCGCCGTGATCGCCGTGGCCCGGCCGAGGTGCTCGGGAGCGACGAGGTGGGCGGAGTAGGCGGCCACGACCGCCCAGAACAGCCCGTGCGCGAGTCCGCCGAGGATCCGCGCGCCGACCAGCAGCTCGAAGGTCGGCGCGAGGGCGGCGAGGACGTTCGCGACCGCGATGACGCCCAGCGCGACCAGCACGAGGCTCTTGCGCGAGAAGCGCTGCGTGACGAGGGTCAGCGGAGTGGTCGCCACCACGACCGTCGCCGCGAAGATCGTGACCAGCTGGCCGGTGAGCGGGATGCTCACGCCGAGGTCGCGCGACATGTCGGGGATGAGTCCGGTCGGCAGGAACTCGCTCGTCACCGACACGAAGATCGCGCCGGCCAGCGTGAGCAGGCCGATCCAGGGGAACACGGGGGTCTTGACGTCGGTCAACAGGGTCCAAGCGGGGGAGGGGCGGAGGGGGACCCTCCAGCGTCGCACGCCGGGGCGACCCCGTGCGGAGGCCGACGGATTCTGGACAGCCGGTGTTCACCCGGGCGGCTCAGCCGGGACCGGGCTGCGACAGGTACGCGTGCCAGGCCGACTCCCCGTCGACCCACTCGATCCGGGCGTCGCAGACGGCTCCCTCGGGATCGGTGAGGAGGATCCGGGCGGAGGTGGGGATGATGTCGGCGTGGATCGCGGGGGCGGGCGCCCGGACGGCGATCGGTCCGCAGCTCGCGGCCAGGGCGGCGAGGGCGGAGCGGTCGGTCGCCGGGAAGTGCTTCTCGAGCCGGGCCACGGAGTCGACCGCGGACAGGTCGTCGGCGAGGATCGCGGCGACCCGCTCGTTCTCGCCGTCGGGAGGGACGCTGCCGCCGTGATCCGCCAGCATCGCGATGACCGTCAGGACCGCGCACGCCAGGAGCACCGACGCGCCGCCCACCGCCCACCACCGTTTCCGCATGCACGGATCGTCGCGTCCGCCGTCGACGACCGCAAGTGCGGAGCTGTTCCCCCGACGGCTGTCGTGCACCTACGGTCGTAACCATGCCCACGTCCGTCGCCCGCCGCCGTCTCGCGATCTTCGCCTTCATGCTCGTCTTCGGGGTCGGAATGGCGTCGTGGGTCGTCCGCACGCCCGCCGTCCGCGACCTCCTCAGCGCCTCGACCGCGCAGATGGGGCTCGTGCTGCTGGGTCTCTCGGTGGGCTCGATGACCGGGGTGCTCTCCTCCGCCGCGATCGTGCGCCGCCGGGGAGTGCGCTTCACGGTGACGATCGGCGGCCTCTCGTTCACGAGCGGAGTCGCGCTCGTCGGCCTCGCCGCGAACCTCTCCTCGGCGCCCGGGGTCTTCGTCGGCCTGGCGCTCGTGGGCCTGGGCATCGGCGTCTCCGAGATCGCCCTGAACCTCGAGGGCGCGGCGCTCGAGGCGGTGTCGGGCCGCTCCGTCCTGCCCGCGCTGCACGGCTGCTTCAGCCTCGGCACGGTGATCGGCGCCGTCGCGGGCATCGGACTCACCGCCGTCGACTTCCCCGTGCTCTGGCAGCTGCTCGCGGTCGCGGCGCTCAGCCTGGCGCTGCTGGTCACGGTGATCCGCTCGGTGCCGAGCGACACCGGCAAGATCGTGCCCGGCACTCCCGGAGAGCCCGTGGCCGTACGCACCGGCGGTCCGGTCTGGCGGCAGCCGCGCGTGCTCGCGCTGGGTGCCATCGTGCTCGCGCTGGCGCTCGCCGAGGGCTCGGCCATGGACTGGCTGCCCCTGCTGATGGTCGACGGCTACGGAGCGACCGCCACGGTCGGCACCGTCGTGTTCGCCGGCTTCGCGGCCGCGATGACCGTGGGCCGCTTCGTCGGCGCTCCGCTGCTGGCCCGGTTCGGCAACGTCGCCGTGCTGCGCGCGAGCGCCCTGGTCTCGGCCGCGGGCATCGCCGTCGTGGTCGTCGCCGACAGCGCGGCGATGGCCGGAGTCGCGGTCGCGCTCTGGGGGCTCGGCGCGGCGCTGGGCTTCCCGGTCACGCTGTCGTCGGCCGCCGACAGCGACGACCCGACGGCCACTGTCTCGGCCGTCGCGACCGCCGGCTACGTCGCGTTCCTGGTGGGTCCGCCGCTGCTCGGGTTCCTCGGGGAGCACTTCGGGCTGCGCGGGGCGATGATCGTGGTCCTCGTGCTGGTCGCGGCGGTGTCGCTGCTGACGGGCGCGGCGCGTCCGCGCGCGACGACCGCGGCGGAGCCGGTGGCCGAGCCGGCCTGACGCGGACTCCTGCTCCGCAGGCTGCGCATCGAGCGGCGGCGTCGGAGGTGCCCGGACGGGCCTCGGAAGTAAGGCTCCGTGACGCGATCCGGCGATTCTCGCCCTGATCTCCGCGCTCAGCCTTCGTTGTGCAGGCCGAGTGGTCCGCAACCGAGGTCAGGAGCTGCGCGAACGGCTCGAACCGACTCCGCGAGGCCTACTGGCCTCGGTTGCGGACGGGAGCAGAGGGCGGCGCTCAGTCGAGCGTGTACGCGCGCCCGTTGATGAGGAGGGTGTCCGAGCTGTCGACGCCGCGGTCCTCCGACGTGTTCGACGTCTCGGCGGCGGCCGCCGTCTGGGCGGCCACGCCCGACGTGAGCAGGAGTCCGGCCGCGAGGGCGGTGATCATCTTCGTGCGGTTCATCGGCGTCGTCCTTGGCGTCGTGGTGTCGGCCGCACTCCGGGTCCGGAGGCGTCGTGCGGGCGAGACTACGGTCGGAGTCGAGGAGGGCCCTGGGTCGTTGCTGTGACCCGTCTGTGCGTCGATGCGGCGGAGAGGCCGAGCCGCTCCCCACCCTATGTTCACCTCGCCATCCGCGGAAGAGCCGCGGGCGCTCACTCCGCCTCGGGCGGGAACACCACGCCCTTCTGCAGCACGAAGCAGCCCCACGGCGCCGGATCGAGCACGTGCACGACGGTGAACGCCGACCGCGCGCGCTCGTAGAACTCGAGCCGCGGGATGACGCCCCACTCGAGCGGCCGCGGGTGCGAGCGACGGGCGATGTCGAGCACCGCGTCCTGCTCGGGAGTCGTGACGGACGCGTCTCCGTCGACCTCCATCCGCTCGAGCGGGGTGTCGACGAAGACGTCGAGCGGGAACACGCTGAGCACGGCGCTCATCGCCCGGCTCATCGTGGCCTCGCCGAGGTGCACGACGGGCAGGCCGGTGGCGACGGCCGGGAAGTTGCGGTCGACGAGCAGCAGCTGATCGCCGTGGCCCATGTCGTCGAGCAGGTGCAGCAGCGCGCCGGAGAGCAGCGGATCGACGCCCTTCAGCACGGGAGCGTCTCCGCTCGGCGGTCGGCAGTGCGGGGCGCGGTCGAGCGCCGGGAGGGGGATCCCACAGGTCGTTCTCCTCATCGTCGAGTCGAAGTGGCTCGGAATTGGCGAACCGGTTGACAGGCTACCGAACGACGTGCCACCGTGCCATCAGCAGCTGCACCGGATGTTCCGCGCCGGCTGCTCAGCCGGCCCGCCGCCCGCTGCCGTTCACCGCCGAACACCTCCCTGGGAGCGACATCGATGTCCCGATCCTCACGACGACCCGTCCGAGCGTGGATGGTCCTCACCGCTCTCGCCGCCGTCGTCCTCGTCGCCGCGGCCTTCAACGTGAAGGTCGTGAGCGCCTCCGACGCCGACACCGCCGCGTCCGAGGGGCAGCTGGATCCCGCCGCCTACGCCGCCGAGCGCTTCGACGACATCGCCGCGCAGGTCGAGGACGAGGCCGTCCCGCTGGCCGACCTGCTCACGCAGCTCGAGGGCGGCGCCGACGAGGCCGAGTTCGGCAACACGTCGGGAGCGAGCAGCGCCTACGCGTTCCCCGTCACCTTCACCGCCGTCGCCGGCACCGCGACGCCGCCGATCCTCCCGGTCACCGTCGAGGGCGTGCCCGCCGAGACGACCGTGCAGGTGCAGATCGGCCCGGCGCTCAACGGCACCGCGCTGCGCGACGTCACCGGCGAGATCTCGTTCAACGAGTTCACCAACCAGCTCGAGTACCAGAACGTGTCGACCGAGCTGAACGACCTCGTGCGGACCGACGTCCTCGAGGGTTTCGACGCCGCGGCCGCCGCAGGCAGGACCATCGAAGTCACGGGCGCGTTCCTCCGCGTCAATCCGCAGCTCGTGTCGGTCGTCCCCGTCTCGATCGAGGTGATCGGATGACCGGCGAGGTCGTGATGCGCGCCGTCGGCATCACGAAGGTCTACGGGGCGACCCGGGCGCTCAAGGGCGTCGACTTCGAGATCCGGCGCGGATCCGTCACGGTGCTCTTCGGCGAGAACGGCGCCGGCAAGTCGACGCTGATGAAGATCCTGAGCGGAGTCGAGACCCCCACGGCGGGCACCCTCGAGCTCGACGGCGAGCCCCTGCAGCTGCGCGGCACCGTCGACGCGGTCGAGAAGCGCATCGCGATCATCCACCAGGAGCTGAGCCTCGCCCCGAACCTCAGCATCCAGGACAACATCTTCATGGGGCGCGAGCTGGCCCGCGGCGGACTGATCATCGACTCCCGGACGCAGGCGGCGCAGACCGTCGAGCTGCTCGCGCGGCTGCAGGAGCCGCTGGACCCCAGGACCCTGGTCGCCGACCTGCGCCTGGGCCAGCAGCAGCTCGTCGAGATCGCCCGAGCGCTGGCCGGCGACGCGCGGGTGCTCATCATGGACGAGCCCACCTCCGCCCTCAGCGGCAGCGAGGTCGAGGTGCTCTTCGGAGTGATCCACGACCTGACCTCGCGCGGCGTCGCGATCGTCTACATCTCGCACCACCTCGAGGAGGCGCTCGAGATCGCCGATCACGCGGTCGTGTTCCGCGACGGCGAGCTCGTCGCCCGCGGCGACCGCGACGAGATCGACATCAACTGGGTGATCGCGAACATGGTCGGCCGCAGCGCCGACGACCTGAACCCCGATCTGCTCGAGACCTTCGGCGAGCCGGTCCTCGAGATCGACGGGGTGAGCGTCGCCGATCCTTCGAACCCCAGCCGCCTCAGCGTCGACCGGCTGAGCCTGACGGTGCGGGCCGGTGAGATCGTCTGCCTCTACGGGCTGATGGGCGCCGGGCGCACCGAGCTGCTCGAGGCGGTCGCCGGGCGCCTGGCCCTGCGCGACGGGGACGTGCGCCTCAAGGGCGTCTCGGTGAAGGGGCTCGACGTCCGCCGGCGCATCGCCCGCGGACTCGCCCTCGTGCCCGAGGACCGGCAGCGGGACGGACTGGTGCAGACCATGTCGGTCGGCGAGAACCTCTCGCTCGCGTCGCTGCTCGACTTCGTGCGCGGCGGCTTCCTCCGCCGCGGCCCCGAGCGCGCCTCCGTCGACGCGGGCGTGCGCGACGTGCGGGTGAAGACCGCCGGACCGCAGGCCTCCATCACCTCGCTCTCGGGCGGCAACCAGCAGAAGGTCGTCATCGGCAAGGTCCTGATGACGCAGCCGGACGTGCTGCTGCTCGACGAGCCCACCCGCGGCATCGACGTCGGAGCGAAGGCCGAGATCTTCGCGCTGATGGCGCGGGAGGCGCGGCGCGGACTGGGCGTCCTCTTCGCGACGAGCGAGATCGGCGAGGCGCTCGGCGCCTCCAACCGCGTGATCGTGCTGTCGAAGGGGCGCATCGTGCGCGAGTTCGACCCCCGCACGGCGGAGCGGGACGACGTCATGGTCGCCAGCGGCGAGACCCATCAGGACCCGGAAGAAGAGGCGGCACACCGATGACCAGCAGCACCCCGACCGCGGCGAAGCGCGACTTCGACCTCGGCGCGCTCCTCCTGGAGGGCCGGGCGTTCATCGCCCTGATCGCGCTCATCATCATCTTCTCCCTCCTCTCGGACGCCTACCTGACGCTCCCGAACCTCATCACGATGACCCGCCACGTGGCGATGAACGCGATCCTCGCGCTCGGGATGCTGTTCGTGATCCTCAAGGGCGGCATCGACCTCTCGGTCGGCTCGACGGTCGGCCTCTCGGGCGTCGTCGCCGGCGTGCTGCTGCAGGGGCTGCGGATCGACGCGCTCGACGTGGTCCTCTATCCGAAGGTCTGGGTCGTCGTCCTGTGCTCGCTGCTCGTCGGCTCGCTGGTCGGCCTCGTGAACGGCCTGCTCGTGACCCGGTTCAACGTGGCTCCGTTCATCGCGACGCTCGGCATGCTCTACATCGCCCGCGGTGCGGCGCTGCTGATCTCGAACGGATCGACGTACCCGCGGCTCCAGGGCGACGAGTCGCTCGGCAACACGGGCTTCACCTTGATCGGCGGCGGCCGGGTGCTGGGCATCCCGATGGCCATCTGGATCATGATCGTCTTCGCCGTGATCGCCCTGATCGTGCTGCGCAAGACGCCGTTCGGCCGCTGGGTCTACGCCACCGGAGGCAACGAGCGGGCCGCCGAGCTCGCCGGCGTGCCGACCAAGCGGGTCAAGATGAGCGTCTACATCATCAGCGGCTTCTGCGCCGCGACCGCCGGACTGATCATCTCGTCCGAGCTGACCGCCGCCGCCCCGCAGACCGGCGAGAGCTTCGAGCTCAACGCCATCGCGGCCGTCGTCATCGGCGGAGCGGCGCTGACCGGCGGCCGGGGCAATGTGCGCGGGGTGCTGCTCGGCGCCTTCGTGATCGGGTTCCTCAGCGACGGCCTGGTCATCGTCGGGGTCTCGACCTTCTGGCAGATCACCATCAAGGGCGCCGTCATCGTGCTCGCCGTGATGCTCGATCAGACCCAGCAGAAGATCACGCGCAACAAGAACGCCGCACTCGCCTCGTCGAAGGGCGCTCCCTCCGAGCCGCCCGCGACGGGCAGCGACGACACGCGGACGGGCGCCTCCGCGCCCGTCGGGAAGCTCTGACCGGCAACGGCGTCGGTCAGCACAGAGAAACGAAAGGTACCGGACACATGATGCGACGCAAGCTCGTTCTCGCCACCGCGACCGTGGCGGTCGCCGCCCTCGCGCTCGTCGGCTGCTCCTCCGGGGGCGGCACGGAGACCAGCGGTGGTGGGGAGTCCAGCGCCAGTGAGGCGGGCGGTCTGATCGCCATCATCACTCCGCCGCTCGAGAACCCCTTCTTCAAGGCCGAGGCGGACGCGGCCCAGGCCGAGGCCGAGAAGCTCGGCTACGAGACCTCGGTCGCCTCTCACGACGACGACCCCAACCGCCAGAGCGAGCTCATCGACTCGGCGATCAGCCAGAACGCGAAGGCGATCATCCTCGACAACGCGGGCGCCGACGCGTCGATCGGCCCGATCCAGAAGGCCGAGGACGCCGGAGTCGCGGTGTTCCTGGTCGACCGCGAGATCAACGCGACCGGCATCGCCAAGTCGCAGATCGTCGCCAACAACGCGCAGGGCGCCGCGGCCGTGGCCGAGGAGTTCGTCGCGGCGCTGCCCGACGGCGGCAACTACATCGAGCTGACCGGCAAGGAGTCGGACACCAACGCGGGCGTGCGCTCGGAGGCGTTCGCCAGCGTCGTCTCGCAGTACCCGCAGCTCGTGCAGACCGCCAAGGAGACCGCGAACTGGAGCCAGGACGAGGCCTTCTCGAAGGTCGAGACCCTCCTGCAGCGCGACCCGAACGTGCAGGGCATCATCGCCGGCAACGACACGATGGCCCTCGGCGCCGTCGCCGCGGTCGAGGCCGCGGGCCTGATCGACCAGATCAAGATCGTCGGCTTCGACGGCAGCCCCGACGCGGTCGAGGCGATCAAGGCCGGCAAGCTCGTCGCCACGGGCCTCCAGCCCGCCGTGCTCATCTCGCAGCTCGCCGTGCAGCAGGCCGACGCCTACCTGACCGACGGCGAGACCGGCGAGGACGAGAAGCAGTCGATCGACTGCATCGTCATCAACGCGGCGAACGCGGAGTCGTACACGCTGTTCGCGCTGGAGTAACGAGGGAGCGGTTCGCTCGGGAGCACCCGCTTCTCGCATCGACGCCCGTGAGGGCGGTCGCGTGGGAGGCGGGTGCTTCTGCGCGTGCGGGGGCTGGGCCGGGGT
>NZ_JAMRYM010000013.1:0-51373 GCF_023743255.1 Rathayibacter rubneri
AGATGTTTATAAGAGCCAGCCCGACAGCCGATCCTCGACCGACCTCCCCCCGGACGACAGCGTGAGCGTGATCCGCTCGGAGGAGCGGCTCAGCGCGACGACCGTCCGCACCGCCACCGAGAGGGTGCGGATCCGCAAGGTCGTCGTCACCGACGAGCGCACGATCACCGTGCAGCTGCGCCGCGAGGAGCTCGTGATCGAGCGCGAACCGCTCGACGCCCCCCATCAGGCCGACGACTCCGAGCCGCCCGCGCCGATCACGCTCGTGCTCCACGCGGAGCAGCCGGTCCTCACCACCCGCATCGTGCCGACCGAGCGCGTGAGCGTGCTCGTCGACCGGATCGTGCAGATGCGCACCGTGTCCGACTCCGTCGACAAGGAGCGCGTCGACGTGCAGACCTCGATCCGCGACCGGCTCGACGGCGACGCGGAGTAGCGCCGCCGCTCGCCTGCCCGGGCCGCACCTCCGGGACTCCCCCGCGCGATCTGCAGGGGATCCTCCGTGCGATCTGCAGGGGATTCCCCGCCCTCCCGACCGGTCGACACGGCGGCGAGCGCATTCCCGCACGGATCACCTGCAGACGGTACGAGCACCTGCGGACCGGACGAGCACCTGCACACCGCACGAGCACCTGCACACCGCACGAGCACCTGCAGACCGCACGAACTCCGCACACCGCACGAGCACCTGCGGACCGGACGGCTACGGTGGCCGGGTGACCCGCTCCGAGACCCGCGCCCCGTGACGCCCGACAGCTGGTGGGGCGTCGCCCTCGCCGTGCTCGGCGGCCTCGCGCTGATCTGGTGCGCCCTGCTCGCCGTGCTCTGGCTCCAGCAGAGGCGGATGGGCCGCTCGCTCGACTGGCGGGAGGCGCTGCGCCTCGTCCCCGACGTCGTGCGTCTGCTCCGCGCCCTGATCCGCGACGACACCGTGCCGCGCTCCGTCCGCTGGTCGCTGATCGGCCTGCTGGGCTACCTGCTGCTCCCGATCGACCTGATCCCCGACGTGATCCCGGTGCTGGGGATCGCGGACGACGTCATCGTCGTCGCCCTCGTGCTGCGCTTCGCGGTCCGCCGCTCGGGCACCGATGCGATCCGCCGGCACTGGAGCGGGACCCCGGAGGGACTCGCGGGCGTGCTCGCGCTCGCCTCGCACTAGCCGATCGGCTCCTCGTCCCCGCCGTGCGTCAGCAGCACCACGATGCGCCGCAGGTGCAGCGCGACGAGCACCCCGGGCCCGACCGCGCTCCCCGCCGCCACGGCGCGCTCGTCGACGGCCTGCACGAGGAGCCTGACCGCGCGGACCGCCTCGCCGAGCCGGCGGTGCGCCTCCGGGGTCTCGTCGCCGTGCCGGTCGACGGCGTCGCCGACGGCCCGGCAGGCCCGGGCGAGCGGATGCGTGAGCTCGGCGTCGAAGCGCAGGGCACCCGGCCGGTCCCACATCGTGTCGGCGAGCGCCGCCGTCATGTCGCGCACGTGGAAGAGGATCGTGTCGAGCTCGGCCAGACGGGCGTGGTCCGAGCGGGAGTCGCGGCGGTGCAGCAGTGCGCGCGGGTTGCCCTTCCGGCTCTCGTCCGCCTCGACCAGAGCGGCGCGCACGTCCTCCGACGTCGCGGCCAGCTCCTCCCCGGTTCCCGCCCACGACGTCTGCTCGGGCGGCCACGGCTCGGCGAGCGCGACGGCCGTGTCGCGCAGCACGCCCGCGAGCCGCTCCTGGAACTCGTCCACCCGCGCCGACGCGGCCTCGCTCGTCAGCCCGGGCACCACGACCAGGTTCACGAGCAGCCCGACGACCACTCCGACCGCCATCTGCACCAGGTAGCCGAGCGAGTAGTCCTCGGCCCTCGCCCCGCCGATGATCAGCACGAACAGCGCCGCCATCGGCACGTACTCCTTGCCCGCGCCGAACCAGCCCGTGCCCGAGACGAGCACGCCGATCCCGACGATCATCGGGATCGTCCACCAGGTCGGCCCGACCGTCGCGACCACCAGCGCGGCCAGACCGATCCCGGTCGCCAGCCCGGCGAGCGTCTGCAGGCCGGTGCGGGCCGAGCCCATCAGGGTGGGGTACATGCTGACGAGCGCCCCGAGCGGCGCGTAGTAGGGGTACTGCTCCGCCACTCCGGGCACGTGCGGCGCGATCGCCCAGGCGAGGCCGACCGCGACGGCGGTCTTCGCCGCGAGGAGGAGTCGCGGCCCGGCCGTCGCGGCTCGCCACGCCTGCACAGGTCGAGAAGTCACCAGGGGACCCTACGCGAGCGACCCGGGGTACCGTCGAGGGATGGAGACGGAGCACGGCGAGGAGCCGGAGGTCGCGGCCGAGCACCTGGCGGCGGAGCTCCGGTACACCCGGGGCGGCCGGCTCCGCGGCCTGGTCGACGCGGCGCTGGGCGGCGGAGTGATCACCGTGTTCGATCTGGTCGTCACGCGCCTGGACACGGGCGCCGTCGTGATCCGCACCGCGGCCGACATCGGCGACCCGCACGACCTGCTCGGTCGGGTGCGGCTCGACCTCGAGACGACGACCACCGCGGAGTTCCTCGAGGTGTGGGGTCCGGAGTGAGTCGGACGCCCGCGATCCTCGTCCCCGCCCTCGGCGTCCTGCTGCTGACCGCCGGAGTCGTCGTCGCGCTGGCGACTCCGCGCGAGATCTCGTTCGGCTGGTTCGCCTACGCCCCGCTGTCGGACAGCCTCTTCCCGCCGCCGGGGACGCTCCTCGTGCGCTGGGAGCAGCTCGTCGCCGCGGCGCTCGCCGTTCTCGGACTGCTCGTGCTCGCGTTCGGGGCGGGCACTCGGTGGGTGTCGCGCGGCGGGCGCCGTCGCGACGAAGGCTGAACGACTCAGGGACCACGGATCTCGCGCGGTACGCCCGCTGAGCCTCACTTCTGCAGGCCCGGAGCGCCGCCCTCAGCTCGCGACGACGGGCAGCTCCGCGCTCGCCACCACAGCGCCGCCGGCCGCGACGATCTCGACGGCGGCCACCGACTCGCGGAGCACCGCGGCGTTCATCTCGCAGTCGATCTCGACCGCGCTGCCGAGGAACGACCCCGACTCCAGGCGCTCGCCCGAGTCGGTCACCAGCACGAGGTCGAAGCTCTCCCCCGCGGTGAAGCCGGAGGCGCGCAGCACGGTCTCGGTGCCCCAGGTGTGGGCGATGACCGAGCCCTCGACGTCGATCGCCGACGACTCCTCGAAGGCGATCGTCTCGACCGCGCCGAGCGTGCCGGGCGGACCCGCGACGGGTCGCTCCGCCGTGCCCTGCAGCGCCGTCGCGCCGAGGGCGCCGATCGCGACGCACGCCGCCGCCGCACCCACTGCGAGGGCCGCTCGGCGGAAGCGATTCCGGGTCGGCGTCTCGTCCGCGAGGCCGAGCACCCGCGAGCGGAGCGCGGCCGGGGCCGGGGCCTCCTCCCACCCGCCGATCGCTCCGAGGCCCTCGAGCACGATCCCGAAGGACGCGAGCTCGCGGTCGATCGAGGGGTCCTCGGACCGCAGGCGGTCGAGCTCGGCCGCCTCGCCCGCGGACAGCTCGCCCGCGAGCGCCGCGGCGATCAGCTCCTCGCGGCGTCCGCCGGACTGCTCGGTGCCTGTCATGGTCGCTCCTGGTCGGTGGTGTCGGTCGGGTCGGTGCCGTCGGGCGCCGCGAGGTGGTCGCGGAGCGCCCGCAGCGCGTAGAAGGCGCGGGTGCGCAGGGTCGCGACCGGCACTCCGGTCGCCTCGGACAGCTCGGAGTAGCTCTCGCCGCGGAGGTGGATCGCGACCACGACGGCGCGGTGCGGCTCCGAGAGCCGCGCGAGCGCCTCCGCCATCGCGAGCGGATCGAGGGGGTCGCGCTCGTCGCCGGGGACGTCCTCGAGCACGTCCGCCGCGACCAGGCGGGGCAGGCGCTGCATCGAGCGGTGGACGTCGACGACGACGTTCCGCGCGATCGCGAACAGCCAGGTGCGCAGGCTCCCGCGCTCGGGCGAGTAGCTCGCCTGCGAGCGCCACGCCCGCAGGAACGTCTCCTGCACGCAGTCCTCGGCGAGTCCGCGGTCGCGCAGCGCGTTCACCGCGAAGCCGAGCAGGGCCGAGCCGTGCGCGTCGAAGGCCTCGGCGAGATCGAAGCCGGCCGCGGGTCTCAGCCGGGCGACCGGGGCGGGCGCGCGATCCCGGTCGCGCGAGGACCGGGTCATCGCGGGCTCCTCGTCTCGTCGCGCCAGTGGTGCCGCGGATGCCATCGGCACCTCCTCGATCGCGGACCGGTCGGCCCGTCGAGGGAGGTACGTCGCCCGAGGACACGGCGTTCATCCGGAGCGGATCCCGAGTCTACGAAGGAACCGCGGACCGGATGCACGCCCGACCGGCTCCGCCCGTGCAGCCGCGCACCGCGCGATTGGACACGCCCCTCCCTCTCCGGCATCCTGAACGGCATCGCGAGACCCGGACCCGTCTCGCCTCCGGCTCCCGGACGACAGCGGACCCCGCGTCTCCGGGATCGGGACGGGCCTCCGGGCCGAGCGCGCGTTTCGGGTACGCCGCTCCGGCCGACCCGTCCCCGGGTGGGGTCGTCCAGGGTCGACCCCACCCCCTTCCCGGCCGGGTCAGCGTCGGCGTGCGAACAGCCCGAGGCTGTACGCCAGCAGCAGCAGCGCCATCGCCGCTCCCGAGGCGACCGCCAGCGCCTCGGCGGCGCCCGTCACCAGCCCGAGCGCGCCGAGCACGACCAGCAGTCCGCCGAGCAGCGCGAACATGCGCTCGTGGAACGCCCACGAGAAGGGCAGGAAGTGCAGGCCCACGACCAGCGCGATCAGGGCGGGGCGCAGCTCCCCGGCACCAGCCCCCTCGAGCAGGCGGGTGCCTGCGGCGATCAGCGCCAGCTCCCCGGCGACGCACGCGAGGTAGACGGCGATGCCGACGCGGCTCGGAGGGACGAACGGACCGAGATCCCGCGGGCGCGCGAAGAGGAACCAGAGGGTCGCGGCGATCACCGCCACCACCCCGATCCGGACGACGAGCGGCAGCGGCCCGGCGGGCGTGTACGAGAAGACGAACACCGCCGCCCCGGCCAGCCCGATCAGGGCGCCCGTGCGGCGCGGGTCGGCGAAGACGGGAGGAGCGGTCATCCGGCGAGCCTCGCAGAGGCCCGGGCGCGGCGGTAGACCGGACCGCGCCGCCGCGCCGCCGTCCGGTGTCCGACCCGGCTGCTACCGTCCTCGACCATGACCCGCATCGCCCTCGAGGGCATCACCCTGCTCGCCGACGACGTGCAGGGGCTCGCCGCGTTCTTCGAGCGCGCGCTGGGCTTCGCCGTCCTCGTGCGGGAGGAGTCGTACGTGCAGCTCGAGAACGACGGCGTCCGCCTCGCCGTCTTCCACCGGGCCGGTCTCGGCGCGCACACCCGCGACCACCCCTCCTTCCGCGCACCGCGCGGCGGCCAGGCGGTCGAGCTGAACTTCGAGTGCGCGAGCGCGGCCGAGCTCCCGGAGCGGTTCGCCGCGATCGTCGCCGCCGGAGCCGTGGCGATCGCGGAGCCGGTCCGTCAGGACTGGGGCCACCTCACCGGCTTCTTCGCCGATCCGGAGGGCAACATCCACTCGCTCTTCGCGGTCCTCCCGTCCGAGGGCGCCCCCGCATCGTGACCGTGACGTTCGAGTGCCGCACCCGCTCCTCCCGCCCGCCCGCCGAGCTCTTCGATCTCGCCCGCGACATCGGCGTGCACACGGCGTCGCAGGCCGCCGCCGGCGAGCAGGCGGTGGGCGGAGTGGTCACCGGCCTGATCGGACCGGGCGAGGAGGTGACGTGGCGGGCCCGCCACTTCGGCCTTCCGTTCTCGCTCACGAGCCGCGTCACCGCGTTCGACGCCCCGCACCGCTTCGTCGACGAGCAGGTCCGAGGGCCCTTCGCCCGCTTCCACCACGAGCACCTCTTCGAGGCGGACGGAGCCGGCTGCCTCATGACCGACCGGATCGAGTTCACCGCACCGCTCGGTCCCCTCGGCCGGCTCGTCGAGCGCACCGTCCTCGCGCCGCACCTCCGCCGCCTCATCGAGGAGCGCGGCCGCTTCCTCGCCGGGTCCGGCTGAGCGCGCGGCACGGCCCGCACCCCCCGTCCGGAGTCGTCGTGAGAGCGCGACCCCGCCCTGCCGCTCGCCGCCGCACCGCCTGACTATGCTTGTCAGCACCCACGACCCGCGAGCCCTCGCCGGTCGCGGGCTCGCGACTCCGACGCCCGGGGACCGGAGGGGGTGCACATGGCCGACCGGCCCAACCTGCGCCATGTCGCCGCCGTCGCGGGCGTCTCGCACATGACGGTGTCGCGGGTGCTGAGCGGTCATCCCAACATCAAGGAGTCGACCCGGCAGAAGGTCCTCGAGGCGGTCGACGAGCTCAACTACCGGCCCAACATCGCGGCGCGCTCGCTGGTCACCCAGCGCACCGACCGCATCGGCGTGATGGTCGAGAGCGGAGCCGAGTTCGGCCCCTCGAGCACGCTGCGGGCGATCGAGCGCGCGGCCCGCGAGAAGGGCTACTCGATCACGTCGGTGGCCCTGCGCAGCGACGCCGACATGACGGCGGTCGACGCGATCAACCACCTCACCGGCCTCGGCATCGACGCGCTCTGCGTCATCGCCCCGCGCTCCTCCTCCGTCGCGACGCTGCGCACCGTCGAGATCGGCGTGCCGACCCTGGTGGTCAAGTCCGACAAGGACCCCAACTTCCTCACCGTCTCGGTCGACCAGCAGGGCGGCATGGCCCAGGCCGTCGACCACCTCGCCTCGCTCGGGCACCGCGACGTGCTGCACATGTCCGGCCCCCTCGACTGGCTCGACGCGCGAGCCCGGGAGCGCGCCTTCCACACCCGCGCGAAGGCGTGGGGCATGCACGAGCGGCCGATCGTCGTCGGCGACTGGACGCCCGACTCCGGCTACGACTTCGCCACGAGCCTGCGCTCGGTCCCCGACTTCACCGCCATGGTCGTCGCGAACGACGAGATGGCGCTCGGAGTGATCCACGGCCTGGTCTCGCGCGGCATCCGGGTGCCCGAGGACGTCAGCATCGTGGGCTTCGACGATCTGCCGACCGCGCGGCACTTCCTGCCTCCGCTCACCACCGTGAAGCAGGACTTCGACAGGCTCGGCTCGACCGTCGCCGAGGTGATCCACGCCCGCATCCGCGGCCAGGAGATCCCGCAGCGGACGCGGATCCCCACCGAGCTGGTCGTGCGCGAGTCGACGGCGCCGCCCCGGTCGTGACCCTTCCGGGACCACCCCGGTCCCCGTGCTCGCGTATCATCGGCGGCACCCATCAGCGTCGAGGCAGGCACTCGCGCGCGACACGAACCGAGGGCGGCACGTGGCAGTTCAGTCGAGGACGACGGAGCGCGGAGCCGTTCCCGTCGTCGAGATGTCGGGCATCACCGTGTCGTTCGCGTCCGGCCCGGCCCTCGAGGACGTGCGCTTCCGCCTGTTCCCCGGCGAGATCCACGGCCTCATGGGCGAGAACGGCGCCGGCAAGTCGACCCTGATCAAGGCCCTGACCGGCATCCACCGACCCGAGTCCGGCGTGATCGTGATCGACGGAGTGGAGCGCAGCTTCACCGGCCCCGCCGACGCCAAGTCCGCCGGCATCACCGCCGTGTTCCAGGACGAGCGGCTGACGGACAACCTCAGCATCGGCGAGAACATGATGATCGGCCACGAGATCCGCGGCCGCTTCGGCATCTCGTGGTCGCGCACCCACCAGCGCGCCGCCGAGATGCTCGGCGAGCTCGGCCTCGGCGACCTCGATCCGCGGCTCCCCCTCCGCTCGCTCTCGCCCGCGATCCGCCAGCTCGTCGCGATCAGCCGCGCCATGGTCGACCGGCCGCGCGTGCTGGTGCTGGACGAGCCCACCTCGAGCCTGGACCTCGGCGACGTCGCCCGCCTCTTCGCGGTGCTGCGGCGGCTGCGCGACGGGGGCGTCGCGATCCTCTTCGTGTCGCACTTCCTCGAGCAGGTCCTCACGCTGAGCGACCGCCTCACCGTGCTGCGCGACGGCAGCACCGTCGGCGAGTACCCGGCGCACTCCATGGACCGCGCCGAGCTGATCGCCAAGATGATCGGCAAGGACATCGACGCGCTGCGGCAGATCGGCTCCGATCGCCGCGAGCACCGCCGCCAGCCCAGCGGCCCGCCGATCTACCGGGCGTTCGGCCTCGGCCGCCGAGGAGCCGTCGCGCCGACGGATCTGGAGCTGCACCGCGGCGAGATCGTCGGCTTCGCGGGCCTCCGCGGCTCCGGACGCACCGAGCTGGCGTCGCTCCTCAGCGGCGTCGACCGCGCCGACACCGGCCGCGTGCTGATCGACGGCGAGCCCGCGCTCATCACCGATCCGGGCTCGGGCCTGCGCAACCGCATCGCCCACTCGAGCGAGAACCGCCGCGAGGACGGCATCATCGGCGAACTCTCCCTCCGCGACAACATCGTGCTCGGCATCCAGGCGCTGCGCGGCTGGGCCCACCCGCTCTCGGCGGCCGAGACAGACGACCTCGTCTCGACGTACATCGAGGCGCTCAACATCACGCCGGCCGACCCGGACATCCCGGTCAAGTACCTCTCCGGAGGCAACCAGCAGAAGGTGGTCCTGGCGCGCTGGCTCGCGACCCGGCCGCGGCTGCTCGTGCTCGACGAGCCCGCCCGCGGCATCGACGTGGCCTCGAAGGTCGAGATCCAGGCCCACATCTCCCAGCTCGCCAAGGAGGGCGTCTCGGTCGTCTACATCTCCTCGGAGCTCGAGGAGGTGGTGCGCCTCAGCGACCGCATCGTCGTGTTCAAGGACCGCGAGAAGATCGGCGAGGTCAGCAACGGCCCGTGGCTGACGGTCGACACGATCGTCGAGATGATCGCGGCCGACGCGGAGCCGGACGCGGACGAGGACGACGGGTACTGAGGCGGATCCTCAGTCGCCGCCGGTCATCAGCCGCAGCGACGGCGCCCGGCCCTTCTCGATGTGGGTGAAGGCGATCGACTCGGCGAGCCGGTCGTTGCCCGCGAGGATCGCCTCGAGCAGGCCCTGGTGCTCGTCCGACTGCTGGTGCTGGTCGCGCGCCGACGTCAGGTAGAAGAGCCACGTCATCCGCCCGCTCACCGCGCGCATGAGCGACGCCAGGAGCGCACTGCCGGCGAGGCCGGCGATCGCCTCGTGCACGACGGTGCTCGTCTCGGCGACCAGGAGCCAGTCCTCGCTGTCGAGCGCGCGGTGCTCGGCGGCGATCGCCTCGTGCAGGGGCGCGGGCGACACGCCCTCGGCCACGCGCCGGGCGGCGAGGCGCGCCGCGAGGGTCTCGAGGCTGAGGCGGACGTCGAAGAGCTCGGTCACGTCGGCGGCGGTCCACTGCGAGACCCGGGAGCTGCGCCGCGGGAGCGTGCGGACGAAGCCCTCGTTCTCGAGCTGCGGCACCGCCTCCCGGATGGGGAGGCGCGAGACGTTGAGCTCGCTCGCGAGCGCCGACTCGACGAGCCGGGAGCCCGGGGGGTAGTGGCCCAGGATGATGCGGCGGCGCAGCGTGCGGTAGGTCTGCGCGGTCAGAGACTCCTCGGGGACGATGCCGGTCACGCGGGCCTCCTTCGCTCGGCTCCCCCTATTCAAGCGCGTCGGCGCGGGTGCCCCGGTCACCGCGGTGCTCATCGGGCGGCCCTCGTCCGGACCTCGACGCCCCGCTCGGTGCGCACGGCGCGCTCGAGGACGTACGCCGCGGCCGCGAGATCCTGCAGTCCGATGCCGACGGAGTTGAACACGGTCACGTCGTCGGCGCGGACCCGGCCGGGCGCCCGCCCGACGAGCACCTCGCCCAGCTCGGCGACGTCGGAGGCGTCCAGACCCGACCGGCGGATGTTGTCGGACTCGGCGAAGGCGATGCCGCGGGTGTCGACGACGACCCGGTGGGCGCGGAGGAGGACGTCGGCGTCCAGCTCCCGGTAGCCGTGCCGCGGAGGCGATCCCACGGCGTTCACGTGCACGCCGTCCGCGAGCCAGGACGCCTCGAGGAGGGGGTCGACCGACGGGGTCAGGGTGCAGACGACGTCCGCTCCGCGCACCGCCCGGTCGAGTCCGCTCGGCGCCGAGGCGGCGATGCCGTTGGCGACGAGCTCGGCGGCGAGGACCTGGGCGGAGGAGCCGGAGGGCGACCAGACGCGGATCTCGTCGAGCTCGAGGACGGACCCGAGCGCGAGGGCGTGCTCGCGCGCCAGGGGGCCGGCGCCCACGAGGGCGAGGACGCGGGAGTCCGGCCGGGCGAGCGTCCGCGTGGCCAGCGCCGACACGGCGGCGGTGCGCAGCCGCGTGAGGGCCCGGCCGTCGATCAGCGCGAGGCACTCGGCGGTCTCGCTCGAGTAGAGCGAGACCGTGGAGCGCTGCGCGGGGGCGCCCAGAGCGCGGTTCCGCGGGGAGTCGATCAGCAGCTTCACCGCGGCGAGGCCGAGGTAGGGGGCGGAGGCGCCCATGGGCACGACCGCGGGTCCGTCGTCGCTGGTGTCGCCCGGGATCCGCAGCGCGTGCGGCACCGGCTGCACCGCGCCTCCGGTGGCGAGGGCGCGGTGCGCCGCCTCGAGGGCCGCGGTGAGACCGGGCCACTCGATGAGCTCCTCGCACTCCTCGGACGTGATGATGCGTGTCGTCATGTGTTCCTCCTGAGCCCATTCTGTATGCAGAAATGCGAGCACGCCATCGTCGGGCGCAGTGGAGACAGTGCGGAAGATGTATCCAGAGCCGGCGAGAAAAGCCCATGCAGGCCGGGTTTCAACTTCAAAGCGGCCTTCTTGCATCCTGAACCGGCGGGCGCAGTGTTTACGCAGCCGAAACCTCCCGTGACGTGGATGAAACACGAGAGCGCAATTCTGTATACCGTCAGCACCGACAGACCAGGAAGGAAGGTGACGAGGTGGGCCCCTATCTCGTCCGGCGGACCGCCCAGGGCGCGGCGACGATCCTCGCCGTCGTCACGATCGCGTTCGCCCTCGGCCGCCTCAGCGGCAGCCCTGCGGCGCTCCTGCTCACCGAGAACGCGACGCCCGAGCAGATCGCCGATATGAACCACCGCCTCGGCTTCGACCTGCCGCTCTGGCAGCAGTACCTGAGCTACCTCGGCGGGCTGCTCACCGGCGACTTCGGCGACTCGTACCGCCAGACCGGGGTCTCCTCGATGCAGCTCGTCCTCGAGCGGCTGCCCGCCTCGCTCTCGCTCGGAGCCGTCGGGCTCCTCCTGGGCCTGGCTCTCGCCCTGATCGCCGGAGTCGTCATCCAGCTCACCTCGTCGCGCGGGCTGCGCGCCCTCTCGCTGGGCCTCGGCTCGACGCGGCAGGCGATCCCGGACTTCTTCTTCGGACTGCTGCTGGTGCTGGTCTTCTCGGTCTGGCTCGGCGTCCTCCCCTCGCTCGGCAACCGCGATCCGCTCGCGATCGTGATGCCGGCGCTCACCATCGCGACGGGTCAGTTCGTCCTCTACACGCGGCTGCTCGACAACGCGCTCACCGAGCAGTCGACCCAGGACTACGCCCGCACCGCCTCCGCCCGCGGCGAGAACCGGTTCCGAGTGGTGGTCGGCGAGCTCCTGCCCAACGCCCTCCTGCCGGTGCTGACGGTCGCGGGCATCAGCCTCGGCTCCTTCCTCGGCGGCCTCGTCATCGTCGAGAACGTGTTCGCCTGGCCCGGGATGGGGCAGCTGATGCTCGGAGCGGTCTACTCCCGCGACTTCCCCGTGGTGCAGTCGGGGCTCATCGTCGTGGCCGTGCTCTTCATCCTCGCCAACCTGCTCGTCGACCTCGTGTCCGGGCTCATCGACCCCCGAGTGAGGCTCGCGTGACCACCACCGAGATCATCCGCACCGGCGCCCTGCGGGCCGGCATCACGACGGCGTTCCTGCGCGGCCGCCGCGTCCCCGCCCTGCAGGCGCTCGGCGCCGTCATGGTCGGCTCCGTCGTCCTGTTCTCCCTCGCCTACCCGCTCGTCCCCGGCTACGCGCCGTTCGCGCAGGACCTCGCGCAGGTGCTGGCGCCGCCCGGCAGTTCGGGAGCGTGGCTGGGCACCGACGCGCTCGGCCGCGACGTGGCCTCGAGGCTCGCTCTCGCCGGCCGGGTCACGCTCGGCATCGTCGTGCTCATCGTGGTGGTCAACAGCCTGGTCGGCATGGCGATCGGCACCTGGTCTGGCTACGTGGGCGGACGCACCGACAACGTGCTGATGGGCCTCGCCGACATCCAGCTCGCGATGCCGGTGATCCTCGTGCTCATCGCCCTCGCCGCCTCGCTCGGTCCGAGCGTCTGGCTCATGATCGGCGTGCTCGCCGCCACCTACTGGGTCGGCTACGCGAGGGTCGCCCGGAGCACGGCGATGGCGCTGCGCGACCGCGACTTCGTCCTCGCGCCGCGGATCCAGGGGGCGAGCGGGCTCTGGACCGTGCGCCGCCACATCGTCCCGAACGTCGCCGTGCAGATGATGATCCTGGCCTCCAGCGACATCGGCGCGGTCATGCTGCTCACCTCGTCCTTCGACTTCCTCGGACTCGGGGTGCAGGCGCCCACGCCCAGCTGGGGACTCATGATCAGCGAGGGCCAGAACTACGTCCGCCAGGCTCCGCACCTGGCGATCGTGCCCGGCGTCGCGATCTTCCTCACGGTCGCCGGCACCAACCTCCTGAGCCAGCGCTTCACCGCCGAGGGCTCGGCCACCACCGTCCGCCGCACGTCCCGTCGATCCGTGAAGCGGAGCCTCCGATGACCGACACCCCCCGCGCCGTGCTGCTCGAGGTCCGCGACCTCAGCGTCGGCTACTCCGATGAGCACGGCGACGTCGTGACCCTCGTCGATCGCGTCTCCTTCACCCTGCACGAGCGCGAGGTCCTGTGCCTCGTCGGCGAGTCCGGCTCGGGCAAGAGCGTCACGATGCTCGCCGTGCTCGGGCTGCTGCCCGCCGGCCTCGAGGTGCTCGGCGGCAGCGTCCGGTACCGCGGCCGAGACCTGCTCGGAATGCCCGAGCCCGAGCTGCGGGGCCTGCGCGGCAGCGAGCTCGCGATGGTGTTCCAGGACCCGATGACGGCGCTCAACCCCGTCAAGAGGGTGGGCGGCCAGATCGGCCGGGCGCTGCGCGTGCACGACCGGGCGCTCCGGCCCGCCGAGGTGCGCCGCCGCGTCACCGGGCTGCTCGCCGACGTCGGGGTCCCCGACCCGGAGCAGCGCGCGAAGGCGTACCCGCACCAGTGGTCGGGAGGGATGCGCCAGCGCGCGGTCATCGCGATGGCGATGGCGAACGAGCCGTCCGTCCTCATCGCCGACGAGCCGACGACCGCGCTCGACGTGACGATCCAGGCGCAGATCATGGGCGTGCTGGGCACCGCCCGGGCGAAGTCGGACGCCGCGATGATCCTGATCACCCACGACCTCGGACTCGTGGCCGAGGTCGCCGACTCCCTCTGCATCCTCTACTCCGGACGCGTCGTCGAGCGCGGATCGGTCTGGGACGTCTTCGCGCACCCGACCCACCCCTACACGGCCGGGCTGCTGGCCAGCCTGCTGTCGTCGGGCCGGAGCGGCGAGCGGGTCCACGCGATCCCCGGCTCCCCTCCGTCGCCGCAGAACCGCCCGCGGGGCTGCCCGTTCGCGCCCCGCTGCGAGCTCCCCGCGAAGTCGGACCTGTGCACACAGCTCGAGCCGCTGCTCGTCGAGGTCGAGGACGACCAGTGGTCGGCCTGCCACTTCGCCCGGCGCCTGCCCCGCTCCGTCGAGGGGGTGCTCGCGTGAGCGCGCCGGTGCTGAAGGTCGACGACCTGCACGTCCGCTTCACGCAGAGGACCGGTCTGCGCTCGCGCCGGGTCGTGGAGGCCGTGAAGGGCGTGTCGTTCGAGCTGGGCCGCGGCGAGACCCTCGGGCTCGTCGGCGAGTCGGGCTGCGGCAAGTCCACCCTGGTGCGGACGATCTTCGGGCTCACTCCCGCGGCGAGCGGATCGGTCGAGGTGCTCGGTCACCGGCTCGACTCCCTCGGCCGCGGCGAGCGCCGGCGCCTGCAGAACCGCATGCAGCTCGTGTTCCAGGACCCCTACTCCGCGCTCGACCCGCGGCTGACCGCCCTCGAGATCGTCGGCGAGCCGCTGCGGATCGCCGGGCGCTACTCCCGTGACCGCGTCGTCTCGCTCCTCGAGGACGTGGGGCTCGGCACGGACGCGCTCGGCAAGCGCCCCGCGCGGTTCTCGGGCGGGCAGCGCCAGCGGCTCGGCATCGCCCGGGCGCTCGCGCTCGAGCCCGACGTGCTGGTGCTCGACGAGCCCGTGTCGGCGCTCGACGTGTCGGTGCAGGCGCAGGTGATCAACCTGCTCAAGGACCTGCAGGCCGCACGCGGACTCTCGTACCTCTTCATCGCGCACGACCTCGCGGTCGTCCGCTACCTCTCGGATCGCGTCGCGGTGATGAACCGCGGTGAGTTCGTCGAGGTCGGCGACCGCGACCAGGTCTTCGACGCTCCCGCCCATCCCTACACCCGCACCCTGCTCGACTCGATCCCGCTCTCGGACCCGCGCCTGCGCGCCGACGCTCCCGCTGCACGCCCCACCGACCCCAGGAAGACACGCTCATGACCAGGAACCGGGCCACGCCCTTCATCGCCCTCACGACGCTCGCGCTCTCGATCGCCGCCCTCACGGGCTGCTCCGGAGCGGGCAGCGCCGCGGCCGACCGCGACATCGTCATCGGCCAGGTGGCCGAGCCCGAGGGCGCACCCGACCCGATCATGGACGGGTCGCTCGCGGGCTACAACTACTACTACAACGTCTTCGACCAGCTCACGAAGCTCGACGCCGACGGGGCGATCGAGCCCTCGCTGGCGACGGAGTGGACGCCGAGCGAGGACCTGACGACCTGGACCTACACGCTCCGCGACGACGCCGTCTTCTCGAACGGCGACCCGGTGACCGCGGGCGACGTGGCGTTCACCTACGCCACGATCCTGGCCTCTCCCGACTCCGACAACCTCGGCTACATGGGGGTCCTCGAGTCGGTCGAGGCGCCCGACGACACCACCGTCGTGTTCACGCTGAACGCGCCGTTCTCGCCGTGGCCCTCCATCACCACGGCCGTCTCGATCGTGCCGGAGTCGGTCTACACCGAGCTCGGGTCCGAGGGCTTCGCCGCGGCGCCCGTCGGCAGCGGTCCGTTCCGCTTCGTCAGCTACACCCGCGGCGTCGAGTACGTGATCGAGCGGAACCCCGACTACTGGGGCGAGGAGCCCGAGGTCGAGACGGTGACCTTCCAGACCGTCGGCGACGCCGACGCCCGCCTGAACGGCGTCTCCTCCGGCAGCCTCGACATCGCCCTCCTCTCGCCCAACCAGGTCGACTCGGCCGGGGGCAGCGGAGTGGAGGTCGCGTCGCGCACGTCGAACGGCGTCACCTTCCTCGGGATCAACTCGACCACGGGCCCGCTCGCCGACCCCCGGGTCCGCCGGGCGATCCGGCTGGCGATCGACTCGCAGGCGCTCGTCGACGGCGTGCTCAGCGGGCGGGCGGTGGCGAACGATCAGATCGTCGCTCCGGACGTCGCCGGACACGCCGACCTCGAGCCCTCCGAGTACGACCCGGCCGCCGCCGAGGCGCTGCTGGCCGAGGCCGGCTACTCGGGCGAGACCATCCCGCTGCAGTACGCGACGGAGGGGCGGATCCCGCTCTCGTCCGAGATCGCGCAGGCGATCGGCGGGTACCTCGAGGCGGTCGGCCTGAGCGTCGAGCTGAAGGGCACCGACCAGGCGAGCCTGTCGAACATCATCTACGGCACGGTCTCGGTCGAGGGTCTCTACCTCAACACCTGGGCGCCGTCGACGATGGACGGCGACATGCCCGCGACGAACCTCTTCGCCGGCGGCCAGAACGACTACGCGAAGTCCCCCGAGACCGCCGCCCTCGTCGAGGAGCAGCGCACCGTCACGGGCGACGAGCGCGACGCCGTCTTCGCCCGCCTGGCGCAGACGAACCTCGACCAGGCGTACATCGTGCCGCTGTTCACCCCGGACGCCGACTACGCCCTGGCGCCCGGGCTCGAGTGGACGCCGCGCGCCGACGGCGAGTACGTGCTCAGCGACGTGGCGTTCGCCGACTGACCCGGCGCGCGCGGCTACTCGACCACCAGGAGCCGAGCGGACGCCCCCCACTCTGCTGATCGAGTAGGCCGCGCAGCGGCCGTATCGAGATCCACCCCCGCCGGCTCGACTTCTGCTGATCGAGCAGCCCGCGCGGCGGGCGTCTCGAGATCCACCCCCGCCGGAAGCTCCGGCCGGCCGCCTGATCCGCAGGCAGCGGCGGATCTCGGGAACGCCTCCGCGAGTCCGCTCCGACCGGCATGCTGATCCCCACCTCCCGCACCCCGAAAGGCTCCCCGCATGCCCGACTCCACGCTCCTGCACGACGTCCGCCCGTGGGGCGGCGAGGCCCGCGACGTCCTGGTCGACGAGACCGGGATCCTCGCGATCACCCCGGTCGGCGCGCCGGTCGGCGAGGGCGCCACGGTCGTCGACGGCCGCGGCGGAGTGCTCGTCTCCTCCTTCTCGGACGTGCACGTGCACCTCGACTCGACCCGGCTCGGCCTGCCGTTCCGCCCGCGCACCGGCGAGGAGGGCCGCTGGGGCCGCATCATGAACGACCGGGCGCACTGGCGCAGCGCCGAGGCGCCCGTCGCCGAGCGGGCGACCTCGACGCTCGCGACGATGATCGCGAGGGGCGCGACCCGCGTCAGGAGCCATGCGCAGGTCGACGCCGACTCCGGCCTCGAGAAGTTCGAGGGCGTGCTCGCGGCCCGCGAGGCGCACCGCGAGCGCTCGGACGTCGAGATCGTCGTCTTCCCGCAGGTCGGCGTCTTCGTCGAGCCCGGAGTCGTCGAGCTGCTCGACGAGGCGCTGTCGCTGGGCGGCGACCTGCTGGGCGGCATCGACCCGTGCGAGATCGACCGCGACCCCGTCCGACACCTCGACGCGGTGTTCGCCCTCGCCGAGAAGCACGCGGTCGGCCTCGACATCCACCTGCACGAGCGCGGCGCGCTGGGCCTGTTCTCGATGGACCTGATCGCCGAGCGGATCCTCGCGCACGGCCTGCAGGGCCGGGTCTCGATCTCGCACGCCTTCGCCCTCGCCTCGCCCGACCGCGGAGTGGCCGCCGCGATCGAGAGACTCGCGTCGCTCGACGTCGCCCTCACGACCATCGCCCCCGGCCACGGCGCCGAGCTGCCGCTGCTCGATCTGCTGGCCGCCGGCGTCCGCGTCGGACTCGGGATGGACGGCCAGCGCGACTACTGGTCGCCCTGGGGCACCGGCGACATGCTCGAGCGCACCTTCCTGCTCGCGCACGGCCAGGGCTTCGACGACGACGTCGACATCGAGCACGCCCTCACCGTGGCCACCTGGGGCGGCGCCACGGTGATCGACCCGTCGCTCCGGCGCCTCGACGGCGTCGCCGACCGGCCCGGACTCGCCGTGGGCGACCCGTCGGAGCTCGTCGTGCTGCGCGGGGACACGCCGACCGCTGCGGTGATGGACCGGGATCCCGACCGGATCGTGGTGCACCGCGGCGGGGTCGTGGCGTCGGGTGGCGCGCTGGTGTGACGGCGGGAGCGCCGGGTCGGCTCGAGCGTCGGGTCGGCTCGAGCGTCCGGTCAGCTCGGCGTCCGCTCCTCCCCAGGCCGCCCGCGTCCGATCCGTCCCCCGCTCGTCTCGGGGCGGACAGCAGTGTCGGTGGTGTCGTGTTCACTCGAGGACATGAGAGAAGTTCGAGAACAGGAATCGGCCGACGCAGCACTCGACGAGGTGAGGCGGCGCGGTGATCGCGCAGGAGCGCTCGCGCGCTCCGCAGCGCCGGTGCTGCTGGCGGCCGCCGAGGAGCTTCACGCGGGCTACCGGGCGGCGCTCGCGCATCCGGAGTCGTTCGCCCGAGGGCTGTCGCGCACCGCTCCGAGCGACCTGGTCGAGCGGTCGATCCGAGCGGAGTTCGCGGTCGCGCTGGGCGTGTCCGAGCGGGTGGCGTCGCGCGAGCTCGACGAGGCGCGACTGCTGGTCGAGGAGCTGCCGTGCACGCGGGCCGCGCTGGCAGCAGCGCTCCTCCGCTGGGAGGCGGGTCGGCTGATCTGCGCCGTCGCGCAGACACTGCCCCCCTCCTCCCGGGCCGTCTTCGACGAGCGGGCGGCCGAGCTCGCCGTCTCGACGACCCCGACCCAGCTGCGGCGCGCCGTCGCGCGGCTCCGCGAGGAGGTGCACGAGGAGCCCCTCGAGCGGCGCCACGTCCGCGCCCGCGAGGACAGGGCGGTCTGGCTCGCACCCGAGGTCGACGGCATGGCGACCCTGTGCGCGCTCCTCCCGGCACCGGTCGCACTGGGCGCGTTCGCCCGCCTCGATCGCATCGCGCGCACCCTCCGCGACGGCGCCGACGGGAGCGGCGCCGACGGGAGCGGGGCCGAGCACGACGACGCCGGCGCAGACCCAGACGACCGCACGCTCTCGCAGCTGCGGGCCGACGCGTTCGCCGACCTGCTCTGCGACGGCGACGTCTCCAGCACCGCCCCGATCGAGGCTGGGGTCGTCGCCTCGCCCGCCTTCGTGCCGGGGGTGCGCGCCGAGGTGCGCCTCACCGTCGCCGCGAGCACCGCGGCGGGCCTCGACGACGCGCCGGCCGACCTCGACGGCTACGGACCGATCCCCGCCCGTGCGGCACGGGAGCTCCTGGGCACGGCGGCCTCCTTCACGCGGGTCCTGGTCGATCCGGTGTCCGGCGGCGTCGCGTCCGTCGGCCGCACGCACCGGGTCCCGCCCGCGCGGATGCGGCTGCACCTGCAGCTGAGGGATCGGACGTGCCGCTTCCCCGGCTGCACCTGCTCCGCCGCCACCGCCGAGGCCGACCACACGATCGAATGGCGCAACGGCGGCGAGACCTCACTCGACAACCTCGCGTCGCTCTGCATCGCCCACCACCACGTCCGACACGGCGATCGCTGGACCTACGTCCTGCATGCCGACGGCACCGCCGACTGGACCACGCCCACCGGACGGCGCGTGACCACCCGCCCCGCCCCGGTCCCCGGCGCCACTCGCGCGTTCTCGGGCGGAACGAGGTTCGAGGACGCTCCGCCGCCGTTCTGACCGGTCGAGCCCCGCGACGGCGAGGCGCGACGGCGGAAAGAGGCGGCCAGGCGAGGCGAGGTGACGGAGAGGCGCCGAGGTGCGGCCACGCGAGGCGAGGCGAAGGAGAGGCGGCGAGAGGCGGTGGCGGAGAAGCGGCGAGAGGCGGTGGCGGAGAGAGGCGGTGGCAGAGAGGCGGTGAGGTTCCGCGGCAGAGAGACGCGGCGAGACGCGGCGGCGGAATCTATCGGCGAAGAGCAGCAGCGCGACCCGGCAGCGGGGTGCAGGGCTGCAGCGGCGCCGTCGGGAGGAGCGAGTCCTCCGCAGCGGGGTACCGGATCGTTACACGGCAGCTCGAGGACGCTGTTGCGTCACAAGTTTTGTTCACGGTAACATCCGAGCAGAGGACGCGATCACTCGGCGTCCACAGCACATCCTGCACTCACTGCACCTCGGGCCGCTAGGCCCGACCACCACCGGGCCTTCGCGCCCACCCCATCCCGGGCGCTCTTCGGCGCGCCCGCGGTCTCAAGGAGGAGACACATGTCCACGAAGAGGCGTATCGGCCAGTTCCTGGGTTTCGCAGCGGTCGGCGCGATGGCGTTCGGCCTCGCAGGCTGCTCCGGCGGCGACTCGGGCGCGGGAGCCGGCGGCGAGGGCGACCTGACCACCATCGGATTCGTGGCCGTCGGCCCCGAGGGCGCGTGGCGCCAGGCGAACGAGACCAACATCGAGGACACGTTCACCGAGGAGGCCGGCTACGAGCTCAAGTACGCCCCCGCCACCAACGGCGACCAGAAGTCCCAGATCGACTCCTTCACGTCGTTCGTCGACGAGGGCGTCGACATCATCCTGCTGTCGGCCACGGAGGGCTCCGGCTGGGAGGACTCGCTCGAGCGCGCTCAGGAGGCCGAGATCCCGGTCATCCTGATCGACCGCGGCATCGAGCCGGACAACTCCGACCTCTACGTCACCCGCATCGCGCCCGACAACATCGCCGTCAGCACCTCGGTCGCCGACTGGGCCACCACGACGTTCCCCGACGGAGCGAACTACTTCACGCTCGAGGGCCCCGCGGGCGTCTCGGTCGTCAACGAGCGCAACGAGGGCTGGGACGAGGTCATCGGCGCCGACTCGAAGTTCGTGAAGCTCGGCGCACAGACCGCCAACTGGTCGACCGAAGAGGCGAAGAGCGTCTTCGAGACCGTCCTGAAGTCGAACAACAACGACGTCCAGCTCGTCTTCGCCCAGAACGACGAGATGGGCCTCGGCGCCGTCCAGGCCGTCCAGGAGGCCGGCCTCACCCCCGGCACCGACGTCAAGATCGCCACGATCGACGGCACCAAGAACGCGCTGCAGGCCCTGGCCGACGGCGAGCTCAGCTTCGTCGCCGAGTACAACCCGCTGTTCGGTGAGACCGCCCTCGACGCCGTCGAGAAGACGCTGGCCGGCGAGACCGTCGAGTCCTCCATCGTCGTCCCGAGCGAGACCTTCGACTCGCCCGAGGTGGCCGCCGAGGTCCTGCCCGACCGCAAGTTCTAGGTCCCGACCGCAGCCCTAGGGCTCACCCTCCCCTGCGGATGACGCGGGGCCCGGACGATCTCCGGGCCCCGCGTCTCCGTCCCTCGGCGTCACCGCTTCCGGTCCGCCCTGCTCGAGAACGGAAGGACGCGACATGACAGGCTCGCCTCCGATCGTCGAGATGAAGAACATCTCGATCAGCTTCCCCGGTGTCAAAGCGCTCGACGGCGTCGACTTCCGCCTCTTCCCGGGCGAGGTCCACACGCTCATGGGCGAGAACGGCGCCGGCAAGTCCACGCTCATCAAGGCCCTGACCGGCGTCTACCGCATCGACAGCGGCGAGATCCTCGTAGGCGGCTCCCCCAAGCGCCTCAGCGGCACCGCCGACGCGCAGGCGGCCGGCATCTCCACCGTGTACCAGGAGGTGAACCTGGTCACGAACCTCTCCATCGGCGAGAACGTGATGCTCGGCTACGAGGTCCGCGGCCCGTTCGGCATCAACTGGAAGGCCACCCACGCGGCGGCGAAGGTCGCCCTCGGCAAGCTCGGGCTCGACCACCTCAACACGCGCCAGTCGCTCTCCTCGCTCTCGATCGCGATGCAGCAGCTGGTCGCGATCAGCCGCTCGACGGTGAGCGACTCGAAGGTCCTCATCCTCGACGAGCCCACCTCGAGCCTGGACGCGAACGAGGTCGAGAACCTCTTCACCGTCATCCGGCGCCTGCGCGCCGAGGGCGTCGCGATCCTCTTCGTCTCGCACTTCCTCGATCAGGTGTACGCGATCAGCGACCGCCTGACCGTGCTGCGCAACGGCACGTTCATCGGCGAGTACCTCACGCCCGACCTCGACCGCACGTCGCTCATCTCGAAGATGATCGGCAAGGACATCGCGGCACTGCGCTCCCTCGACTCCGAGCGCGAGAACAGCGACCACCTCTACCGCGACGCGCCGCTCTACACGGCCAAGGGGATCGGCCGGAAGGGCTCCATCGAGCCCACCGACCTCACCCTGCACCGTGGAGAGGTCGTCGGATTCGCCGGGCTCCTCGGCTCCGGCCGGACCGAGCTCGCCCGCCTGATCTACGGCGTCGACAAGCCCGAGACGGGCGAGATCACGCTGCACGGCAAGAAGATCGACGTGGCGACGCCCACCGCGGGCCTGGCGCACAAGATCGCCTTCTCGAGTGAGAACCGCCGCGACGAGGGCATCATCCGCGACCTCTCGGTCCGCGAGAACCTGATCCTCGCGGTCCAGGCCAAGCGCGGCTGGGCCCGTCCCCTCTCGAAGAAGGAGAAGGACGAGATCGTCGCCAAGTACCTGGTCGAGCTCAACGTCCGCCCGGCCGACCCCGATCGCCCGATCAGCAAGCTCTCCGGAGGCAACCAGCAGAAGGTCCTCCTGGGCCGCTGGCTCGCCACGCACCCCGAGATCCTCATCCTGGACGAGCCCACCCGCGGCATCGACGTCGGCGCCAAGGCCGAGATCCAGGAGAAGGTCGTCGCGCTCGCCGGCGAGGGCGTCGCCGTGATCTTCATCTCCTCCGAGCTCGACGAGGTGGTCCGCCTGAGCGACCGCATCATCGTGCTCAAGGATCACCGGGTCATCGCCGAGATCCTCAACGGACCCGCGGTGACAGCGGAGTCCATCGTCACTACCATCGCCGCAGAGGGAGTCGTCGACGAGGACGTCGTCGTTCTCGAAGGCGCCACGCAGGAGGCCGCATCATGAGCAGCGACACCCGAGCCGGCAGGACCTCGTTCCTGACCGGTCTCATCCGGAGGCAGTGGTTCTGGGGAGCGGTCGCGATCGTCCTCCTCCTGCTGATCAACGTCGTCAAGGACCCGGGCTACCTCTCCGTCTCGATGAGCCCCACCACCGGCTACCTCGTCGGCAACGTCATCGACATCGCCCGGGCGGCCGCTCCGATCCTGATGATCGCCGTCGGCATGTGCCTGGTCGTCGCGACCGGCGGCATCGACCTCTCGGTCGGCTCGATCATGGTCGTCGCCGGCGCCGTCTCGATGGAGTTCCTGAACGCCCAGGGCGCTCCCGACTCCCTCGGCGCCGCGGCCGCCGCCTTCGGCCTCGCCCTGCTCGTCAGCGCGGTGCTCGGAGCGGTCAACGGCGTGCTCGTCTCGGTGGTCGGCCTCCAGCCCTTCATCAGCACGCTCGTGGTGATGCTCGCCGGCCGCGGTCTCGCCAAGGTGATCACCGGCGGGCAGAACACCGCCGCCACCAACGAGCCGTTCCGCTGGCTCGCCAACGGCTACGTCTTCGGCCTCCCCGTCGTCTTCCTCCTGGCGATCGCCATCGTCGTCGCAGTCGGACTCCTGGTCCGCCGCAGCGCGCTGGGCCTCATGATCGAGGCGATCGGCATGGACGCCAAGGCCGCCCGCCTCGCGGGCATCAACCGCCGCGGCCTCCTCCTCACCGCCTACATCAGCAGCGGCGTTCTGGCCGGAGTGGCGGGCGTCTTCGCCACCGCGAGCGTCATGACCGTCGACACCTCCCGCACCGGGTACCAGCTCGAGCTCGACGCGATCCTCGCGGTCGTCATCGGCGGCACCTCGCTCGCGGGCGGCAAGTTCAACATCGCCGGAGCCGCGGTCGGAGCGATCCTGATCGCGACCCTCGACAAGACCGTGGTCTTCCTCGGCGTCTCCTCCTCCGCGACGCCGGCCTTCAAGGCGATCGTGATCGTCGCTCTCTGCCTCCTGCAGTCCGAGCGCGTCCGCTCCGCCTTCTCCCACCGTCGCGAAGCGCGTCGTCGCGCCCCGCAGAAAGAGGCGATCCCCGCATGAGCGCCCTGCTGACCCGCTCCGCCCCTCCGGCGAGCTCCGAGCGCACGAGCGCCCGGTCGTTCTTCAGCCAGCACCTCGACAAGCTGCCGACCCTCGCGGCGCTCGTCATCTTCGTCGGCATGATCGTCTACGGCGAGGCGGCCTACGGCCGGATCCTCCAGGCGAGCACGCTGTCGAACCTGCTGGTCAACAACGCGCACCTGATCATCCTCGCGGTGGGGCTCACCTTCGTGATCCTGACCGGGGGCATCGACCTCTCGGTCGGCGCCGTGATCGCCTTCAGCAGCGTCAGCGGCGTGCTGCTGATCAACGCCGGCTGGAACCCGTGGATCGTCATGGTCCTGATGATCGTCATCGGCTCCGCGTTCGGCCTGATCTCGGGGATCCTGATCCAGTACTTCGACGTCCAGCCGTTCATCGCGACGCTGGCGATGATGTTCCTCGCCCGGGGGCTCGCGTCGATGCTGAGCACCGTTCCCGAGCGCCTCCCCGAGGACTCGGCGGTGCTCTCGCTCGCCACGCCGATCAAGCTGATCGACGGGCCCAAGGTCAACGACTTCGTCGTCAGCCCCGGCGTGATCATCGCCCTGCTCGTGGTCGCGGGAGCGTTCTTCGTCCTGCACCGCACCCGCCTCGGCCGCACGGTCTACGCGATGGGCGGCTCCGAGCAGTCGGCGGCGCTCATGGGCCTCCCGGTCCTGCGGACCAAGCTCTCGATCTACGTGATCAGCGGCACGCTCGCCGGTCTCGCCGGAGTGGTCTACACGGCCCGTCTCGGCAGCGCCCAGAACATCACCGGCACCGGATGGGAGCTCGACGCGATCGCGGCGACCGTCATCGGCGGCACGCTGCTGACCGGAGGCGTCGGCTTCGTGCTCGGCTCGGTCGTCGGCGCGCTGGTCCTGGGCCTGATGAACGTCCTGATCACCCGCGACGGCGGCATCCCGCCCGAGGCGACCACGATCATCACCGGCGGCATCCTGCTCGTCTTCGTCCTCCTGCAGCGCGCCGTGATGCGGCGCAGCAGGACGTAGCGCGCGGCCTCCTCGGCGACCGCCTCGAACGGCACCCTCGAGCCCCTCACGGGTCCGGGGGTGCCGTTCGGCGTTGCACCACGAGCGTTGCG
The DNA here is from genome assembly GCF_023743255.1 of Rathayibacter rubneri. Lineage (NCBI taxonomy): Bacteria > Bacillati > Actinomycetota > Actinomycetes > Micrococcales > Microbacteriaceae > Rathayibacter > Rathayibacter rubneri. The sequence continues at coordinate 24,547 of NZ_JAMRYM010000013.1, forward strand.
GATCGAACGGATCGAGGTGCCCGTAGCCCTTCACGTTGACGTCAACATCGTGTTACCGTGAACACGCCGACGCGTGTCGGCCCCCTCCACTCAGCAATGGTGCCGACCTAGGAGCAAGTGCGATGAAGCCCTTCCTGCGACCCCTCGTCATGGCGACAGCCGTGGCCCTGGCGGTCCCCCTACTCTCCTCGCCGCCCGCTCAGGCCGCCGCGAACCCCGAGAACCTCGTCCTGCGGTACCAGCTGAACGAGACCAGCGGCACCGTCGCCGTCGACAGCTCCGGGAAGAACCGCAACGGCGCGATCGTCGGCGGAGCGACCCCCGGCGGCGACGCGGGCCTCCGGCTCGACGGCACCGACGACCACGTGAAGCTCCCCGACGACATCCTCGCGGGGCTGAACTCGATCACCGTCAGCACCGAGGTGCTGGTGCGCCCCGAGCAGACGGGGAACTACTTCGTCTACGGCCTGGGCACCGCGGCGACGAGCAACTCCGGCGCCGGCTACCTCGCCACCCTCGCCGACAACCGGTACCGCACCACGATCACGCCGAGCAACTGGCAGGGCGAGCAGAACGTCGAGACCGCGTCGCCGCTCTCCCGCGGCGTCTGGAAGACCCTCACCTACACGCTCGACGACGCGAGCGACACCGCCCGCCTCTACCTCGACGGCAGCCAGGTCGCCGTGAAGACGGGCGTCACCACGACCCCGGCCTCGATCGGCGGCGGCACCACCACCGCCAACTTCATCGGCCGCTCCAACTACGCCGCCGACCGCACGCTCGCCGGCAGCGTCCGCGACTTCCGCATCTACGACAACGCGCTCACCGCCGCCGAGGTCGCCGCCCTGCAGCCGACCGCCGCCACGAAGGCGACCCGCGATGCCGCCGCGCTGTCGCTCGGCGACCTCTCCGCCGTGCAGTCGAACCTCGCGCTGCCCGCCTCGGGCGTCAACGGCTCCACGATCGTGTGGGCGTCCAGCGCCCCGCAGACGATCTCGACCAGCGGAGTGGTCACCCGGCCCGCCGCGTCCGCCGGCAACGCCACCGTCACCCTGACCGCGACGATCACGAGCGGCTCCGAGTCCCGCACGAAGGCGTTCACCGCCACCGTGCTCTCGCAGGCCGGCGACCAGCAGGTCGTCGACGCGGCCGCCGCCGGCCTCACGATCCCCGACCTCGGCGACGTGCGCGGCAACATCACGATCCCCGCCGCTCCCGCCGGCACCACGATCAGCTGGACGTCCAGCGATCCGGCCGTCGTCTCGACCACCGGAGTCGTCACCCGCCAGTCGACCGACCGCGCCGTGACCCTCCGCGCCACCGTCACGAAGAACGCGGCCACCGCGACCCGCGACCTCGTCGCCACCGTCCGCGCCTCGAAGGAGCTCGGCGCGCTCGAGGGCTACGCGTTCGCGTACTTCACCGGCAACAGCGTCGAGGGCGAGAACATCTTCTTCGCGGCCAGCAAGGGCAACAACGCCCTCGCCTGGGACGAGCTCAACGGCGGGCAGCCGACGCTGACCTCGACGTTCGGCGAGAAGGGCCTGCGCGACCCGTTCCTCCTCCGCTCCCCCGAGGGCGACACCTTCTACCTCATCGCCACCGATCTCTCGATCGGCCGCAACGGCGACTGGGACCGCTCGCAGCGCCAGGGCAGCCGCTACCTCGAGGTGTGGGAGTCGCACGACCTCGTCAACTGGTCCGAGCAGCGCCACGTGCTGGTCTCGCCCGAGACCGCCGGCAACACCTGGGCGCCCGAGGCGCACTGGGACGCGAGCATCGGCGCGTACGTCGTCTACTGGGCCTCGAAGCTCTACGCCGAGAGCGACCCGGGCCACACCGGCAACGTCAGCAACGTCATGATGTACGCCACCACCCGCGACTTCACGACCTTCAGCACCCCGCAGGTCTGGCAGAACACCTCGCGCATCGACTCGACCGTGCTCGAGCAGAACGGCACCTTCCACCGCTTCACGAAGGACGAGGGCGCGAGCGGCACCGGCTGCTCCGACATCATCCAGGAGAAGTCCACGCAGCTCCGCGCGCCGCTCACCGGTTGGACCACCGTCGACAGCTGCATCGGCCGCGACGCCGGCACCGGCGCCGTCGAGGGCCCCACCGCCTTCGCCGCCAACCCCGGCGACGTCAACGGCCGGAAGAACTACCTCTTCGTCGACGAGTACGGCGGACGCGGCTACATCCCGCTGCAGACCGCCGATCTGAACGCGCCGAACTGGCAGGTCGCGGCGGACTACGACCTCCCTGCGAGCCCGCGCCACGGCACGGTCCTCCCGGTGACCGCCACCGAGCTCGCCGCGCTGCGCGCTGCCGAGCCCGCCGGACCGACCCCGGTCACCGCGAACGCGGCCGGCGAGATCCTCCGCTACTCCTTCGACAACGGCGCGGGCACCACGCTCGAGGACGTCTCGGGCAACGACCGCGACGGCACCATCGTCGGCGGAGCGGCCTGGCGGTCCGGCGCCCTCGCGTTCGACGGCACCGACGACTACGTCGACCTCCCCGACGACGTGCTCGCCGGCGTCGAGGACGTCACGGTCGAGGCAGAGGTGAAGATCGATCCCGCCCAGGGCACCCCGTACTTCCTCTACGGTCTCGGCAACTCGTCGAACAACGCCGGCAACGGCTACCTGTTCACCACCGGTGACGCCTACCGCACGAGCATCGCCTCCGGGAACTACACGACCGAGCAGACCGCGAGCTCCGGCTCGAACCTGCCCCGCGGCCAGTGGGCGAAGCTGACCTACACGCTCTCGAACGGCACCGCGACGATCTACCTGAACGGTGCGAAGGTCGCCACGAAGACCGGAGTCACCACGACGCCGGCGGACCTGGGCGGCGGCAGCACCGCAGCCAACTACCTCGGCCGCTCGCTCTACGGCGGCGACAGGCTCTTCACGGGCGAGTACCGCGAGTTCGCGCTCTGGAACCGCGCCCTCACCGAGAGCGAGGTGCTGACCCGCTCGGGGTCGGCCGACCAGATCGCCGGAGTCTCGCTCACCACGCCCGACGTGCTGAAGGTCGCTCCGATCGTCGACTCGACCGCCCGGACCGTCGTCTTCCCCGTGAAGCCCGGCACCGACCGCTCGAAGCTGGCGCCGACGTTCGCCACGGCGACCGGCACGACCTCCTCCCCCGCCTCCGGCACGGTGCGCGACCTGCGGACGCCGGTCACCTACACGCTCACCGCAGCAGGCGGAGCGACGGTGACCTGGACGATGAAGGCGATCGAGATGAAGAGCCCGGTCATCCCCGGTCTCTACGCCGACCCCAACATCGTGGCGTTCGGCGACACCTTCTACATCTACGCGACGACCGACGGCACGCCCGGCTGGGGCGGCAAGGAGTTCTTCGTCTGGTCGTCGAAGAACCTCGTCGACTGGACGCGCTCCGAGAAGCCCTTCCTGACCCTCGACGGAGCGAACGGCAACGTGCCCTGGGCCGTGGGCAACGCCTGGGCGCCGACGATCATCGAGAAGGGCGGGAAGTACTACTTCTACTTCTCGGGCCACAACGCCTCGCTGAACCGCAAGACGATCGGAGTGGCCGTCGCCGACAGCCCCGTCGGTCCCTTCACGGCGCAGCCGACCGCGATGATCACCAACGGCGAGTCCGTGACGTCGGGTCAGGCCATCGACCCGGCCGCGTTCACCGACCCGGCCACCGGCAAGAGCTACCTCTTCTGGGGCAACGGCTCGCCCGTGTACGGCGAGCTCTCGGACGACATGCTCTCGATCAAGGCGGGCACCATCAAGCGGATGAGCGGCCTCACGGACTACCGCGAGGGCAGCTTCGTCAACTACCGCCAGGGGCTCTACCACCTGACCTACTCGATCGACGACACCGGCTCCGAGAACTACAAGGTGGGCTACGCCACCTCGACGAGCGTCGACGGCCCGTGGACCTACCGCGGCGTGATCCTCGAGAAGAACCCGGCGCTGGGGATCCTCGCGACCGGTCACGACTCGATCGTGAACGTCCCCGGCACCGACGACTGGTACATCGCGTACCACCGCTTCGCCATCCCGGGCGGCGACGGCACCCACCGCGAGACCACGATCGACCGCGTCACCTTCGACGCGACGACCGGGCTGATGCAGAAGGTGACGCCGACCCTCGAGAGCGTGCCCGCGCAGACGATCACCGACCCGGCGCCGCTGCGTGCGGCGATCACCGGGGCGGCGACAGTCGGCAGCACGCTGACCGCGACCGCTTCCTCCCCCTGGACCGCCACGGCGTACCAGTGGAAGCGCGGCGGAGTGGACATCGCCGGCGCGACCGCGTCGTCGTACGTCCTCACCGCCACCGACCGCGGCACCGTGGTCTCGGTCGCGGTGACGGCGACGAAGCCCGGATGGTCCCCCGCCACGGCGACCGCGCAGACCGGCGCGGTCAGCGGAACCGCCGGGATCCTCGCACCGACGACCACGACCAGCACCCGCTGCGTGGCGGGGAAGATCGTGGTCACCGTGACCGCGACCAACCCGAACGCCTTCCCGGTGAAGACGACGATCACCACGGCCCACGGCTCCAAGTCCTTCGCCGAGGTCGGCGCCGGGAAGACCGTCACCGCGGCCTTCACCGCTCGCACCGCGAGCATCCCGGCCGGTGAGGCCACCGCCACCTCGACAGCGTTCGTCGCGGGCAAGCCCGCCTCGGCGACCACCACGACCCCCACCTCCGCGGCCAGCTGCGGCTGACCACGGGAACCGACCGACACACAGAACCGCGGCGGCGACGGCGCCGCCGCGGAGAACGGAGAACACCCGCAATGAACACCCGATCGATCCTGATCCGCACCACCGCCGGCCTCGCCGGCGGCCTGCTCCTGCTCGGCACCGCCGGGACCGCGATGGCGGCCGAGCTCGAGTACGGCAACGACGACGTCGACGTCAACGTCGACATCGCCCCGCTGCCCGGTGGAGGCGCGCTCTCGATGACCGTCGCCGGCACCTCCGCCGAACTGGTCGAGAGCGGCTCGACCGCCGTGATCCGCCAGTTCACCGGCACCCTCCCCACCGTCACGGTGACCGACACCCGCGACCCCGCGGACATCCCCGCGACCCCCGGCTGGTACGTCGTCGGAACCGCGTCCGACTTCACCAACGCCGAGGGCGACGTCATCGGCGCCGAGAACCTCGGCTGGCAGCCGAACGTGATCGACGGAGGCGACACCGGACTCGTCGCCGAGGGCGACCGCGTCGACACCGCCATCGACGAGGGCCCGAACAACGTCGGCCTCGTCGACAAGGAGCTGCTGTTCCTCACGAACGAGTCCGCGGAGGTGGCGCCCACCGGCCCGTTCACCGCGAACGCCGATCTGTTCCTCCGCACCGAGCCCACCGTCGAAGCCGGCGAGTACTCCTCCACCCTCACCCTGTCCCTCTTCGAGTGACCCGTGGGAGGCGCGGCCGGGCGTCCGCTCGGCCGCGCCTCCTCTTCCGTCCGTGACATCCTGGGACTCTCATGACCGATCAGCGACGATCCTTCTTCCGCCCGCGCTCCGCGCTCCTGGCTCTCCTCGCGCTGGCCCTCGCCGCACCCGCCCTGGCGGCGGCTCCGCCCGCCTCGGCCGAGACCGCCGGAGACGTCTCGTGGGCCATGCGCCCGGCCTCCGACGGCGCACCGGACAAGCGCTCGTGGATCGAGCTCGAGCTCGATCCGGGCGCCGAGGTGCAGGAGGAGGCCGCGGTCAGCAACCTCAGCACCCAGACGGTGACCTTCCGCATCACCGCGGCCGACGGCTACTTCACCGACACCGGCCGCTTCAGCATGCTCCCGTCGTCCGAGCCCTCCGTCGAGGCGGGCACCTGGATCGACGCCCCCGAGTCCGTCACGGTCGACCCGGGCGCGACGGCCGTGGTCCCCTTCACGGTCACCGTGCCCGAGGACGCCGAGCCGGGCGATCATGCCGCCGGCATCGCCGCCTCGATCACCTCCGTCGGCACCGAGGAGGGCGGCGCCTCCGTGGGCGTCGAGAGCCGCGTCGGCTTCCGCGTGATGACCCGCGTGAGCGGCGAGGTCTCCCCCGGTGTCGCCGTCGAGAACGTGCGCAGCGACTACCGCCTCGACTGGAACCCGCTGCATCCCGGCTCCGTCGCCGTCGACGCCGAGATCGTCAACACCGGCAACGTCCGCCTGCTGCTGGACGGCACGGTCAGCGCCGGCGGCGCCTCCGCCCCGCTCGTGCCCGAGGAGGGCACGCAGCAGGAGCTGCTCCCGGGCGACCGCCGCACGGTCTCGGTCGTGCTCGACGGCGTCTGGCCGCTCTTCGCGGTCGGAGTCGACTTCACCGTCGCCCCCACGGTCGTCACCCCGTCGGAGGAGCTCGTCGAGATCGCCCCGGTCTCGCAGTCGGCGACCGTGACGGCGATCCCCGTGCCGCAGCTGCTCTCGCTGCTCGGGGTGCTGCTGATCCTCGGCGCCCTGTTCGCCGGGCGCCTCCGCTCGCGCCGCCGCATCGAGGAGCTCGTCCGCGAGGCCAAGGAGGAGGGCCTGCGCGAGGGCGCCCTGACCACGAAGGTGTGAGCACCGCTGCTGGACCGCCTCGAAGCGGCTGCTCGACGAGCTCCGAGGGCGGCGTCCGGGGAGGTCGCCGGCCGGCTAGGCGGGGCCGGGAGTGGCGCGTGCCTCCATCACGACGTGCGCGAGGTCGATCGGGACCGCCTGCGGCTGCGTCGTGAGCGGCACCACCAGCCGGTGCCGATGCGTCCCGACCGCGACGGAGACCGTGGCCTCCTCACCGTTCCGGACCACCGACGTGTAGTGCAGACCGGGCACCTCCTCCGCCATGTTGCCCTCGAGGAGGGCGAGGTCGTAGAGCAGGATCCGCCAGTGCCCGTGCACGGACGCGTTCGGGTAGCTCGACCAGCTCGTCTCGCTGACGGGCCGGAGATCCAGGTGCGGACGGAGCGCCCTGTAGAGCTGATCGGCGCTGATGAAGGCCGGAACCTCGACGGATCGTCCCGAGGCGAGGGCGAGCGCGGTCGAGTCGTCGGTGAAGCCGATGCCCTCGACGAGGACGCAGCCCTCGACCTGAGAGTCCTCCAGCCATGTCAGCTCGGCGAGGAGGTCGCCGCGGAACGTCGCACCGCGGGGAAGAAGCGCACCGCGGGGAAGGGCGGGAACGGCTGACATCCCGTGCTCCGATCATCTCGAACGCCGTCTGCACCGGCAGGGGCGATCCGCACCACGGTACGGGTGACGACGCCCGCCCGCCTCCGTCGCGCATCCGTCGGCGCGAGTCGGGGCGCGCTGTCCGTCACCTGTCGGCGGGCTGTTGACCCCTGCGAAAGGGGTCGCCTAGGCTGGCCGGACCGCCAGGGAAAACGCATTCCAGCGCCCTGGTCCATCGATGCCGAGGGATTCAATGCCGAATTCGTTCCTACGTCCGCGCGCGACCTCAACCGGTCCCGCCTCTTCACGGCGGGCGGTGCGCTCCGGCGTCTGCCTCGCCCTCGTCGCCGGCGTCTCGCTCGCCGCGGCGATCCCCGCCTCCGCCGCGCCGCTCACCGCAGTGGCCGGCAACCCCGTCCTCACCGCTCAGCTCGAGGACCTCGACCGCGGAGTCGTGGCGCTCGCCTCGCCCGACGGCGGGGTCTTCGTCAGCTGGCGCCTGCTGGCGACCGAGGTCACCGGCTCCTCCGACAGCGGCATGGTCGGCGCCGACTTCGCCGTCTTCCGCGGGGCGGAGAAGGTCGGAGTCGTCACCGACAGCACCAACCTGCACGACGCCGACGGCGCTCCCGGCGACGAGTACCGCGTCGTGCCGATCGTCGACGGCGAGCCGGGCGAGCCCAGCGCGCCCGCCACCGCGTCGGCCGACGCCTTCGAGACCCTGCCGCTGCAGAAGCCGGCCGACGGAGTCACTCCGGCCGGCGAGGCGTACACCTACAGCGCCAACGACATGAGCGTCGGCGACATGGACGGCGACGGCGACTACGAGTACGTCGTGAAGTGGTACCCGTCGAACGCGAAGGACGTCTCGCAGAAGGGCTACACCGGCAGCACCTACCTCGACACCTACGAGGCCGACGGCACGCTGCTGCACCGCATCGACCTGGGCGTCAACATCCGCTCGGGCGCTCACTACACGCAGTTCACGGTCTCGGACTTCGACGGCGACGGCCGCTCCGAGATCATGACCAAGACCGCGCCCGGCACCCGGGTCCTGCCCGGCGGCGACCCCTCCGAGGCGGAGTCGATCACGCTGCTGCCCGAGGACGTCGCGGCCGGCGTCACCGCCGACGACGACTACCGGATGTCGGCGGCCGACTACCGCGAGCACCTCGTCGGGGTCTTCCAGGGCTGGGGCGAGCGCGAGGAGGTGACGAGCGGGCAGTGGCCCGCGACCCTCGAGGAGGCGTTCGGCACGACTCCGACGCACGAGTACCCGCTCGACCGCGCCGGCGCGGAGGAGCTCGTCGACTACTTCATCGACGTCTACGCGCCCAGCCGCAGCGACCGCAACGACCTGACCACCTTCGAGGGCTTCGTGCTCACCGGCCCCGAGTACCTCACCGTGTTCGACGGCGAGACCGGAGCCGAGCTCGAGACGGCCGCCTACGAGCCGGGTCGCGGGGACGACGGCCTGCTCTGGGGCGACTACGCCATGTCGCGCATCGAGCCGGGCAACCGGGTCGACCGCTTCCTCGCCGGAGTCGCGTCCTTCGACGGCGAGACCCACTCGGCCGTCTTCGCCCGCGGCTACTACACGCGCGCCGTCGTCGTCGCCTACGACTGGGACGGCCGCGAGCTGACCCAGCGCTGGAAGGCCGACAGCGGACACGTGCCGATGACGAACCCCTTCAACGACGGCCCGCACGGCCGCGAGGGCACGAGCGAGGAGTGGGGCCGCCTGACCACGCAGGGCTTCCACTCGCTCAGCGCGGCCGACGTCGACGGCGACGGGCGTCAGGAGATCGTCTACGGCTCCGCCACCCTCGACGACGACGGGAGCCTGCTCTACAGCTCCTACGACACCCTGCCCGAGGGCAGCGCCGACCCGGGTGTCGAGGCGAAGCTCGGCCACGGCGACGCGATGCACGTCACCGACATCGACCCCGCGAACCCCGGTCTCGAGATCTTCACGGTGCACGAGGGCGGCGCCTATGCCCCCTACGGCTACGCGATGCGCGACGCGGCCACCGGCGAGCTGCTCTTCGGCGGCTACACCGGCAAGGACACCGGTCGCGGCATGATCGGCGACATCGACCCGGCCCTCCCGGGTCAGGAGGTCTGGGCGGTCGGCGAGTTCTCGAGCAGCGGCGAGCCGCTCTCGGACACGCAGCCGGGCACCAACCAGAGCATCCGCTGGGCGGCCGACATGACCACCCAGATCGTCGCGAGCACGACGATGCAGGACGCCACTCCGGTCACCCCGACGATCGTCACGGGCGACGGCGAGGTGCTGCTCTCGGCCGACGGCACCGTCACGAGCAACGGCACCAAGGGCAACCCGTCTCTGGTCGCTGATGTGCTCGGCGACTGGCGCGAGGAGCTGCTGCTGCCGACCGCCGACTCGAGCGCGATCCGCATCTACTCGAGCACCGAGGTCACCGACCGCAAGCTGACCACGCTCATGCACGACCCGCAGTACCGGGTCGAGGTCGCCCGCCAGAACACGGCCTACAACCAGCCGTCGTACACCTCGTACGGCCTGGCGAGCGACATCGACTGGTCCACCGTGCCGGTGCTCGCGCAGCCGGGGACCCCGGGACCGACGCCGGAGCCGACGACCGAGCCGACTCCCGGACCGACCGCGGAGCCGACTCCCGGACCGACCGCGGAGCCGACCCCCGAGCCGACCGCGGAGCCGACTCCCGAGCCGACCGCGACCGCGCCGTCCCCGCAGCCGACGCACACCGCGCCCGGCGCCTCGGGCGGCTCGCACAGCGGCTCGAACACGAGTTCGGGCACCGGCCTGGCGTCGACCGGCGTCGACCTGTCGCTCCTCCCCGCCGGAGTGCTCGCGCTCCTGCTCGGCGGCGCGGCCCTGCTGATCGGCTCCCGCCGCCGCCGCTCGAGCACGGACTGATCCCGTGCCCCAGATCGGCATCCGCGACGTCGCCGCCCGCGCCGGCGTCTCGGTGACCACCGCCTCGTACGCGCTGAACCGCCCCGAACGGGTCTCCAGCGCGGCGATGGCGGCGGTCGCCGACGCGGTCGCCGAGCTGGGGTACATCCCGAACGTGGCGGCGCGGCAGCTGCGGGCGGGCAAGAGCATGGCGGTCGGCATGGCCGTCGTGAACCTGGGCAACCCGTTCTACGCCGAGCTCGCGCTCGGGGCGGAGCACGGCGCCGAGGAGGCGGGCTACTCCCTCGTCCTCGGCGCCACCCAGGACTCGGCCGCGCGCGAGCTGCGCTACCTCGACCTCTTCGCCCGCCAGCGGGTCGACGGCGTGCTGCTCGCTCCGATCTCCTCCTCGCTCGACCACCTCGACGTGTTCGCGCAGAGGGGGGTGCCGGTCGTGCTGGTCGACCAGGTCGACCCGCGCGGCAGGCTGCTGTCGGTCGCGCTCGACGACGTCCTGGGCGGCCGGACGGCGGCCGAGCACCTGCTCGCGAGCGGGTGCCGACGCCTCCTGTTCCTCGGCGGGACCTTCCGGATCCCTCAGGTGCGCGACCGCTTCGAGGGGTTCGTCGAGGCGGTCCGGTTCTCGAGCGCCGCGTTCTCCTCGATCGAGACGGTGTCGATGGGCCCCGGGCTCGGCCGCGAGTTGGGCGAGCGGATCCTGGCGATGCCCGCCGACGAGCGGCCCGACGGGATCTTCGCCGCCAACGACGAGCTCGCGCTGGGCGTCATGCAGAGCCTGGTCCGCGGCGGAGTCTCGATCCCGGGCGAGATCGCGATCGTCGGGTACGACGACATCCCGTTCGCCGACGCGGCCGTCGTGCCGTTGACGTCGGTGCGCCAGCCCACGCACCGCATGGGCGAGTGCGCGGCGCAGCTGCTCATCGCGGCGATCCGCGGCGACGCGGACGTGCGGTCGGCGGGCTTCGAGCCCGAGCTGATCGTGCGCGCGTCGACGCGCGCGGTGCGGTGACGCAGAACGGCGTCACCGCCACCCCTCCGCGCGGGTGCGCCGACCTGCCAGGATTCCCGAGTGCCCTCCCCCACCGCGAACACCGCCCGTGACGACTCCGTGACGACCACTGCGACACTCCCTCCGCTCACCCCCGGACCGCACGTGCGCCGGCTGCGCACCGTGGCGTTCATCGCCACCCTCGGCGGGCTGCTCTTCGGCTACGACACCGGCGTCATCAACGGCGCGCTTCAGCCCATGTCCGAGGAGCTCGGGCTCACCGCGCTGACCGAGGGGGTCGTCACGAGCGCGCTGCTCTTCGCGGCCGCCGTCGGCGCGGTCAGCGGCGGCCGGCTCGCCGACGCCTGGGGCCGGCGGCGCACCATGCAGGTGCTCGGCGCGCTGTTCCTCGTCGGTGCGCTGCTCTGCGTCCTCGCTCCGAGCGTCGGAGTGATGGTCGTCGGACGCGCGGTGCTCGGCCTCGCCGTGGGCGGCGCCTCCGCCGTGGTGCCCGTGTTCCTCGCCGAGGTGGCACCCGCCGAGATCCGCGGCTCGCTCGCCGGTCGCAACGAGCTGATGATCGTGATCGGCCAGCTCGCGGCGTTCCTGGCCAACGCCGTCATCGGCACGGTCTGGGGCGACGTGCCCGGCGTCTGGCGCATCATGCTCAGCGTCGCGGCGCTGCCCGCGCTGGCGCTGCTCATCGGCATGCTGCGCGTTCCGGAGTCGCCGCGCTGGCTGATCTCGAAGGGGCGCGACGACGAGGCCGTCGCCGTGCTCGAGACCATCCGCGGCGGCGACCGCGCCCGCGCCGAGGCCGCCGACATCCGGCGCGCCGTCTCGGACGGCGAGCCCCGCGGCTCCCTCCTGACAGCCCTGCGCGAGGGCTGGGGCCTGCGGATCCTGCTGGTCGGCATCGGCATCGGCGTGGCCCAGCAGCTGACCGGGATCAACTCGATCATGTATTACGGCCAGTCGGTGCTGCGCGAGGCGGGCTTCGACCACGACAGCGCCCTCGTCGCGAACATCGCCCCCGGAGTGATCGCCGTCATCGGCGGCCTGATCGGACTGCGCCTGATGCAGACGATGAACCGGCGCACGACGCTCCTGCTCGGCTACTCGCTGACGACCGTGATGCACGTGCTGATCGGCATCGCCTCGATCGCCCTGCCCGTCGGGAATCCCGCCCGTCCGTTCGTGATCCTCGTGCTCGTGGTCGCGTTCGTCGGCAGCATGCAGACGTTCCTCAACATCGTGACCTGGGTGATGCTGTCCGAGATCTTCCCCCAGCGCATCCGCGGTGCGGCGATCGGCATCGCGATCTTCTGCCACTGGATCGCCAACGCGCTGCTGGGGCTCTTCTTCCCCACCCTGGTCGAGGGCGTCGGCATCACCGGCACGTTCTTCCTCTTCGGCGGAGTCGGAGTGCTCGCGCTCGTGTTCATCGCGACGCAGGTTCCCGAGACGCGCGGGCGCACCCTCGAGGAGCTCGACGCGGGTGTCCGCAGCGGGCGGGTCTTCGCGCGCCGGTGAGCGCGCGGCGCTGATCCTCGGTCGGACGAGGCGGCAGGACGCGGCGAGGTGGCAGGATGCGACGATGCGCCTCCTCGTCCCCGTCGACCGTCCGTGGGAGATCGTGGGCGGCGGCGAGGACGGCGGACGCCTGGTCGACGCGTCCGTCGCGTTCGACGGCGTCGTGCTGCGGACCCTCGAGCGCACCGGCACCCGCCTGGTGGCCGGCGTCGTGCACGGCGCCCGGACGGATCGGGTGAGCATCGCGGCCCTGGCCGTCGAGGGGCTGCTGCTCGGGACGACCGTGTTCGCCGGATCTCGAGCCGAGAACCGCGCGGCTCTGGAGGCGGTCCTGTCCCGGGCCGCCGCGCTGGCCGCGACCGGAGGCGACTGGGAGCCGCTCGAGGTCGACGGCACGACGTTCGCGCTGTCGGCGATCCGCGTCGACGCCGGCTTCGCCGGGTCGGCCGACCTCGGGCCGTGCGTGCTCGCGGCGTGGAGCGCGGACGCCGCGGTGCAGCTGCCTCCGCTGACGCTGGTCGACGCCCCGGAGTAGCGCGGGCGCCGCCCCACAGGCAGGCGGCCTGCCCGCCGACACGCCGACCGAGTGGTCGCGGAACGGGCGCCGGAGTGCCCGCGGAGCCCTGTTCGCGTCGACTCGCGCCGGTGGGGAGCAGCGAGTGGTCGCGGAACGGGCTCGCGGAGCCGGGCAGGCCCCGTCTCGCGGCGACTCGACTCCGTGCACGCGGTGAGGGATCTCGATACGCCCGCTGCGCGGGCTACTCGATCAGCAGAAGGAGCAGTTCGCGACCCGCCGCCCGATCAGCAGAAGGTGCGTCCCCGTACCTGCTGGTCGAGTAGCGCGCAGCGCGTATCGGGACCCGCCTCCCCCGGAGCCCGGAGGGGTCCCCGCTACTGGTACGTGATCAGATCCGGCAGCGGCGAGACCTCCGCCATCGTCTCGGCCGGGGTGAGCATCGGCAGGTCCTCGTCGTAGAAGTTCTTCCAGCCCCAGGCGAAGTCCTCGGGAGCGTCGCGGTGCAGCGCGTTCCAGGTGGCCTGCTTGTCGGGCTGCGCCCCCTGGCCGTCGACGTGCACGAGGAACTCGAGCTCGGGGCGGTCGCGGCGGATGCTCGAGCGGTCCTGCAGCATCGACGAGCGGAACTGGTGCAGCACGAGCATCTTCGGCGGGAGCCCCGCGTCGCGGACCAGGTCGGCGAGCCACGTCGTGACGCTGTCGACCTCGGCGGCCGAGACGCGGCCGATCTGCACGAGCGGCACCTCGTCGGGGGCGAGCCGCCACTCCGGATCCAGGGCGAGGCCCACGTTCGGCAACCGCAGGAGCTCCTCGTAGGCGCGGGCCTGCGTCAGGAAGTCGGAGCGGCCCGGCTGCAGGTCGAGCACGACGTACATGCCGGCGGCCGCCGCCGCGTCGATGTAGGGGCGGATGCCGTCGGCCGGCAGCTCGTTGGAGTAGTCGCCGTCGCCGCCCGCGCTTCCCGCCGCGACCGTCGTGATGATCTCGAGGCTCGGCACGACCTGCAGCGGAGTGAGCGCGCGGTACGGCTCGGCGACCGTCGCGGCGCGCTCGATGGTCGCCTCCAGGCCCTGCTCGCCGAGGACCCCGAGCACCGGGGCGCCCGGCGTGCCGTAGATCGCCACGAACAGGTGCCCGCCGAACAGGCGCTGCCCGCCGCCCGGCAGCTGCCAGCCGGTCGCGGCCGCCCGGAGGGACCACTCCGGAGCGGTCTGCGCGGCGAGCCCGGCACCGAGCAGCAGGGTCGCCGTCGGGGCGGCCTCGGCGACGGCCGTGACCGCGGCTCCCGAAGAGAGGAGGTCGGCGCCGTCCACGAGCGTCACCGGCACCCCGGCGGCGCGGGCCGTCGCGAGCGCGGACACGTCGCCGTCGACCGGCTGCGCGAGCGCGAGGACGCCGGTGAGCGGCTCCGCTCGCTCGGGCACGGCGCCGAAGGGCGGCTCGGCCGGCGAGCCGGGGGCGATCGCGGCGAGGTCGGCGATCGAGAGAGCCGACACCGCGACTCCGGTGGCCTCGGCGATCGCCTCGGGCGTCGCCTCCGTCTGCACGGTCTCGACGTCGGCCCCCACGGCCACCGGGCCCACGGCGACGACGCGCGAGGCGCCGAGGCGCTCGAGCTCCGCGTCGAGCGGACCGGGCGCCGACGTGGGCGAGGGAGTGCCGGCCCCGGCCGGCGCCACCAGCAGCGGCACGCCCCACGTGATCGCGAGCTGCGCGGCGAGGATCACCGATGCCGGCGCCTCCTCGACGACCACCACCAGCGGAGCGCTCGTGAACAGCGCGGCGCTGGTCGCGGCGGAGTCCGCGGCGAGCACGACGGGCCCGGTCGGCGCGGCGGTCGCCGTCCGAGGTCGCTGAGCGGTGTCGGACGGCTGCCGCTCGCCGCCGTCGGCGCCGGGGGTGCAGGCGCTCAGCAGCGGCAGGACCGGCAGCGCGGTCAGACCGAGCACGATCCCGCGCCGCGACAGCGCGCCTCTCGTGCGGGTGCGACGGGCGTCGGATGACATGGCGGTTCCCTCCGGGCCGAGCCGGGCGGCTCGTCAGCGCTCACCTCTACTCTCGCAGGAGGGTGCGGCAGAGCTGCGCAGGCGCGGACCGGACGGCGCCGGGTCGCGCCTAGACCGTGCGCGGCGCCTTCGCGAGGTTCGCCTCGAGCTCCGCGCTCGACTGGCGAACGCCGTACGCGGGGCGGTCGCGCTCGACGCGCCACGACTCCGACAGCGGAGTGACGGTCACGGTGTCGAAGCCGAGCCGGTCGTAGAGGTCGGTCACGAAGTGCAGCGCCTCGGGGTAGTCGCTCGACGCGACGAGCGCCCGGCGCTGCGGGTTCCCGGCGGGGAAGCCGTCGGTCGTGATGTCGGCGGCCATGATGTGGTTGAAGGCCTTCACGATCTTCGACTCCGGCAGGTGCGCCTGCGCCATCTCGGCCGTGGTGGTCTCGCCGCGGTCGAGTGCCTCGATGCGCCCGTCGCGCTCGAAGTAGTAGTTGTTCGTGTCGAGCACGATCTTGCCCGCGAGCGGCGCGACCGGCACCTGGTCGAGGTTCTTCAACGGCACCGTCACGACGGCGATGTCCGCGGCCTCGGCGGCCTCCTGCGCGGTCGCGGCGCGCGCCTTCGGGCCGAGTTCCGCGATGAGGTCCGCGAGGGTCTCGGGTCCGCGGGAGTTCGCGATCACCACGTCGTCGCCCTGGCCGATGACCGCGCGAGCGATCTGGCTGCCGATGTTGCCTGCTCCGATGATTCCGTAAGTCGTCATACGGGCTTCAACCACGGCCGCGCGGAGGTGTTCCCGATCCCGGGAATCTTCCACCCGGCACCCAGGGTCAGCGCGAGCGCGCCTCCGCCGACAGCCGCACGGCCAGCGCCGCGAATACCAGGCAGCCCAGCGCCGGCACGACGAGCGGAGCGAGCTGCCACGCCGACACGACGGTCATCAGCAGCCCGCCGGCCAGGAGAGCGGAGCCGCGCACGTCCCGCACCGAGCGCCGCGCCGCCGCGCGCACGAGCGCACCCCAGCGCGCGTCCGGCTCCCAGTCGGTGGCGGCGACCAGCACCACGACCGCGATCGCGGCGAGCAGCGCGGTGCAGACCACCGCGACCGCGACTCCGCCGGGCAGCGCGCCCGACGAGATCAGCACGAGGTCGGCACCGAGCACCAGCGCGGCCAGCGCGACACCGGCCCCCACCGGCAGCACGCGGACGAACCCGGCCCGCACATCGGCCCCCACCAGCGCGAGCCCCGTCGCCTCGGCCAGCACGAAGCGGCGGAGGTGGCGGATGCCCACGGCCAGTGCGAGCGGGATCGTGACGATCCCCAGCGAGACGACCGCGACGATCAGCCCCGTGAACAGGACCTCCGCGAGGAGGGCGAAGCGGTCGGCGGCGCCGGGCCAGCGCAGCCCGCTCCCGTCGGCGGCCGCGCGCCGGGCCGAGGCCGTCGCGCGCGAGCGCCGCTTCGACTCCCCTCGCTGGAGCGTCATGTCAGCCCTTCAGACCCTGCGTCGCGACCCCGTCCACGAGGAAGCGCTGGAAGATGATGAAGAAGATCAGCACCGGGAGCAGCGCCAGCACCGAGACGGCGATCGTCGCTCCGTAGTCCGACGCCGAGGTCTGGTCGTTGTAGACGCGCAGCGCCAGGGGCAGCGGCTGCTTGTCGGGGGTGTTCAGGTAGAGCAGCGGACCGAGGAAGTCGTTCCAGCTCCAGATGAACGCGAAGATCGACGACGTGATCAGCGCGGGGCGGATCAGCGGGATCGTGATCGAGCCGAAGATCCGGACGTGGCCGGCCCCGTCGATCCGCGCGGCCTCGTCGAGCTCGCGGGGCAGGTTGCGGATGAACTGCACCATCAGGAAGACGAAGAACGCCTCCGTCGCCAGGAACTTGCCGATCAGCAGCGGCCAGTAGGTGTCCATCATGCCGAGCGTGCGGAAGATCGTGTACTGCGGGATCAGCAGCACGTGCATCGGCAGCAGCAGCGTGCCGATCATCAGCGCGAAGTAGAGCGGGCGGCCGCGGAAGTCGAGCCGCGCGAAGGCGTAGGCCGCCATCGACGACGAGATCACGACTCCGATGACCGACCCGACCGCGAGGATCGTGGAGTTGAGGAAGAACTGCCAGAGCGGCACTCCGCCCACTCCCGCGAAGACCTTCACGAAGTTGTCGATCGTGGGGTTCTGCGGCAGGAGCGAGGTCTGACCGCCGAACTCGCTGTTCGGCTTGAACGCCGCGGCGCCCATCCAGACCAGCGGGTAGAGGACGATCGCCGTCAGGGCGATCATCGCGACGATCCAGACGATCGTCGCCGGCTTCGGGCGCTTGCGGGCGGGACGCCTGCGCGGCGCCGGCTCGGTCAGCACCTGGGTGTCGGCCGAGGGCAGGGTGGTGTCGAAGGTGGTCATCGCGTGTCTCCCGAGTAGTGCAC
Source organism: Rathayibacter rubneri (assembly GCF_023743255.1). Lineage (NCBI taxonomy): Bacteria > Bacillati > Actinomycetota > Actinomycetes > Micrococcales > Microbacteriaceae > Rathayibacter > Rathayibacter rubneri. Next base: position 42,062 of record NZ_JAMRYM010000013.1, read on the forward strand.
CCAGCTCTTCTGAGTCTTGAAGAGGACGAAGGCGAGGATCCCGACGAACAGCAGGAGGACCCAGGCCATCGCGGACGCGTAGCCCATCTGGTTGTTCGTGAACGCACGGGTATAGAGGTACACCGTGTAGAAGTTGGTCGCTCCGGCGGGGCCGCCGGTGCCGTTGCCGATGATGTACGCCGAGGCGAAGACCTGGAACGCGTTGATCATCTCGAGCAGCAGGTTGAAGAAGATGACCGGCGAGAGCATCGGCAGGGTGACGCTCTTGAACTTGCGCCAGGGTCCGGCGCCGTCCATCATCGCCGCCTCGTAGAGCTCGGCCGGGACCTGCTTGAGACCGGCCAGGAAGATGACCATCGGGGCGCCGAACTGCCACACCGCGAGGATGATCATCATCGGCAGGATGAGGGCCGGCACGCCGACCCAGCCGCCGAAGTCCATCCCGAAGACCTGCAGACCGGAGTCGACGGGGCCGTCGGTCGAGAACATCGCACGCCAGACGATGGCGATGCTGACGCTCGCGCCGATCAGCGACGGAGCGTAGAAGGCCGAGCGGAAGAACCCGGTGCCCTTGGCGGAGTAGTTGAGCAGCATCGCGACGAGCAGCGCCGCCGCGAGCTTGACCGGCGTGCCGATGAAGACGTACGCGAGGGTCAGCTGCACCGACTGCAGGAACTTCGGGTCGCCGATCAGGCGCTCGAAGTTCGCGAGGCCGACCCACTCAGGGGCCGTGAAGAGGTTGTAGTCGGTGAAGGCGAAGTAGAGGGACATCAGCATCGGGCCGAGCGTGAGCCCGACGAAGCCGATGAGCCAGGGGGACAGGAAGGCGTATCCGGCCAGGGTGTCCCGCTTCGGGCGGCGCCGCGGCCCGTCACCGGCCGGACGAGGAGTGCTCGTCCGGCCGGCGGTGGGCGCGACGCGACCGGCTGCGGCGGTGCCGCTCGGGGTCGACGTCGTCGTCATGAGAGATGCCTTTCCTGGCCGTCTAGGGATCAGTTGTCGAGCGTGACGGCGGTCTCGTCGAAGAACTGCTGGACCGCCTCGTCGACGCTCACGGCGCCGAGGCCGAGGCTGGTGCCGAGGTCGAGGAAGTTCGCCTCGATGGCGCCGTAGCCGGCGACCGGAGCGGCCGGGGCCTCTCCGATGCGGTCCGAGACCGACTCGAGGTAGTCCGCGACCTGCTTGTCGGGGCCCTCGAGGTTCGCGCCCTCGAGCTGCGCCGACGAGGCGGGGATGCCGAGCGTGGCGCCGAAGATCTCGCCGACCTCGGGGCTGTTGATGAGGAAGTCCAGGAACGTCGCCGCGGCCTCGGGGTGCTCGGTGGCCGAGGAGATCGCCTGCATCAGGCCGACCTTCTGGTAGAGGTCCTTCGATCCCTCGTCCGCGGTGGGCGGCGCGGTCATGACGATCTCGGAGGCTCCCGAGTCGCCGATGTAGCCGCCGAGGAAGTTGCTCCAGCTCATCTCGCTGGAGGCGATGCCGGCGCCGAAGCCGGACTTGGGCAGCAGCTCCTGGAGGCGCGCGGCCGGCACGCCGGTCGTGGTGCGCATCTCGTCGCCCTGCTCCCAGAACGCCGCGAGGTCGTCCTCGGAGAAGCCGAGCTCGCCGTCCTCGGTGAACAGCTCCTTGCCCTCGGCGCGCAGCTGCAGCTCGAAGTTCTGGATGCGGCCGGTGTAGTCGGTGCCGCCGTACACGGCGCCGCCGGTCTTCTCGGTGACGTCCGCGACGTAGGCCGCGTAGTCCTCCCAGCTGCCGCCGCCCGCGTAGGGCTCGAGGCCGTTCGCGGTGAGGAGGTCCTGGTTCTGGAAGACGGCCCAGGCGCTGTAGCCGGTGGGGATCGCGTAGGTCGCGCCGTCGAGCTCGCCGGTCGCGAGGAGGTCCTCCGAGATGGTGCTCTCGTCGACGACGCCGCCGAAGTACTCGCTGAGGTCGCCCAGCAGGCCGTTGTCGCCGTACTGGCGCAGGTAGGTGTAGTCGAACTGCATCACGTCGGGCAGTCCACCGCCGGCGGCCTCGGTCTGGCGCTTCTCCCAGTAGCCGGGGTAGTCCGTGAAGGTGGAGTTGATCGTGATGTTGGGGTGCTCCTCCTCGAACAGCGCGATGGCCTGGTCGTAGCGGGCGGCCCGGTCGTCGTTGCCCCAGAAGGTGTAGTCGAGCGTGATCTCCTCGTCGGGGTCGACGGTGGCGGAGCCGGAGGCGCCCCCTCCGGAGCATGCCGTCAGGCTGATCGCGGCGGCGGCGGCGATCGCCGCGGCGGCGAGTCGTGTGCGCTTGGTGCTGAACATCATCGTCCTCTCGTGAACTTCCTCGTTCCAGTCCCGGAGCATTCGATGAGAACCTACTCGACATCTGTCGGGGGTCCGCATCGGCATGTGAAACGTTCCGGGAAAGCGTTTGCCCTACGATAGGTTCGATATCGGATGGACGTCAAGTAGCGGATCCGCGGCACCGTCGCCGCACCGCGGAAGGAGACCGCGATGCCCCAGTTCGACCTCCCCCTCGAGCTCCTCGAGGAGTACGCCCCCGAGCTCGCCGAGCCGGCGGGCTTCGCGGAGTTCTGGCGCAGCACCGTCGCCGAGGCACGCGACCTGGCCGTCGAGCCCGTGTTCGAGCAGGTCGACGCCGGATTCCCGCTGCTGGACACGTTCGACGTCACGTTCTCGGGCTGGGGCGGGCACCCGATCCGCGCCTGGCTGATCCTCCCCCGCGGCATCGAGGGCCCCCTCCCCGCCCTCGTCAGCTACATCGGCTACGGCGGCGGGCGCGGGCACCTCACCGAGTGGACCACCATGAGCGCCGCCGGGTACGCCCATCTCGTGATGGACACCCGCGGCCAGGGCACCGGCCACCGCACCGGCGACACCCCGGACCCGGTCGGCAGCGGACCGCACGCCAACGGCTTCATGACCCAGGGCATCGCCTCGCCCGAGGAGTACTACTACCGCCGCGTCTTCACCGACGCGGTCCGCGCGCTCGACGTGCTGCGCGCGCACCCGGCCGTCGATCCGTCGCGCGTCGCGATCTCGGGCGGCAGCCAGGGCGGAGGGATCTGCCTCGCCGTCGCGGGGATCCTCGGGATGCTCGACGAGTCGGACTCCGCGCATGCCGCGATCATCGACGTGCCGTTCCTCAGCCACATGCGCCACGCCACGCGGATCATCGACACGATGCCCTACGGCGAGATCGTGAAGTACCTGCGGATCCACCGCGGTTCCGAGGAGCACGTCTTCGCCACGCTCGCCTACTTCGACGGCACGTCCTTCGCCCCGCACGCGCAGGTCCCGGCGATGTTCTCCGTGGGCCTCCTCGACGACATCTGCCCGCCCTCGACGGTGTACGCGTCCTACAACCGCTACACGGGCCCGCGCGAGATGCGGATCTACCCGTACAACGGGCACGAGCAGGGCGAGGCGTTCCAGATCGCGGAGCACATCGCGTTCCTGGGGCGCCGGCTGGGCTGAGGGGTCAGGGGGACGTCCGCTCGGACCACAGGCTCAAGTAGCCCGGTTAGGTGGTAGACGCTCGAAAACCGCGGCCGAATTGGCTGCGGACCAGAGCCTGTCCGTCGCCACCAATGGCGGAGAGGTAAGGCCCGCCGAGCATAGAGGCACTGGAGTGACTACCAGCTGCGAGGACCGCCGAAAGCGTCTCTTCAGCGATTCCTGCCTTTGGTGGCCAAGCGAGCGAATCCTTCCGGAGAGGCCAGATAATAAGAACCCGCGAGTCGTGCTGCGAACCTTGCACGTGGGCGTCGAATGAGGTGCGGTCGAGACCGATGCAGCTAACCGTCGCAAAGCTCGGATAGCGGCTTACGCTATGGAGATAGCCATCGGCCGACGGATGCAAAAGAGCGACGAGCCCATTAGTTCGACCTGCAATCATCCGATCGTCACGACGGACAATCTGCGCTGAGCACCCTTCGGGCAAAGTCCCACCGGCTATCAAGTCCTCTGCAAGCTTCGCATACGGCTTGACCTGGTCATCTACCGGACGCTTCCCGATTCGGATTCGCCAAATTTGTCGGAGAGCGTCCGTCTTGAGAATCCATTTTGCCAACAGTTCCTGCTCATGCAAGGAAATACTGAAGCTCGATTCGGGCTTCATCATGTTCTTGACAATGCGAGATACAGGGCCTTCTAGCGCATTAGCCAATCCGTGGTTGCAATCATAACAAATTGGGAGAAGGGTTTTCGGGGGCTGGTCGCCAGGCAGTACATTCCGATTAGCGAATTCCTTACGCAGCCAAATTGGTACAACATCTTCGTTCGTAAGCTTCTGCACCGCTCCGCAGATATTGCATGTGCCGACTTTGTTTGTCATGATCAGAAATCTCCAGCCTAGGGCTCCGCAAATACGCTCTCGTCATCAGCGCCCATGCACGAATATGTCTCGTACTCTATGTCCCAAGCGGACGGGCGTGGCAGCCCTTGCTTCGACCAAAGCTCCCGTACACCCGTGGGTTTGTGACGTCGCGCGTCGGGAGCCCGGACGCTCTCCGGGGAGCGTCGGGCACTATCGTGCCCATGACCCGCCAGATCCGCTTCAACGCCTTCGACATGAACTGCGTCGCCCACCAGTCCTCCGGCATGTGGCGCCACCCCCAGGACCAGTCCTGGCGCTACAAGGACCTCTCGTACTGGACCGAGCTCGCGAAGCTCCTCGAGCGCGGCACCTTCGACGGCATCTTCATCGCCGACGTGCTCGGCACCTACGACGTGTACGGAGGCTCCAACGAGGCCGCCATCCGCCACGGCGCGCAGGTCCCCGTCAACGACCCGATCCTGCTCGTCTCGGCGATGGCCGCCGCGACCGAGCACCTCGGCTTCGGCATCACCGCCGGCACCGCCTACGAGCACCCCTACCCGTTCGCGCGCCGCATGTCGACGCTCGACCACCTCACCAAGGGCCGCGTCGGCTGGAACGTCGTCACCGGCTACCTGCCCAGCGCCGCGCGCAACATGGGCCACGAGGACCAGCTCGAGCACGACGACCGCTACGACGTGGCCGACGAGTACCTCGAGGTGCTCTACAAGCTGTGGGAGGGCTCGTGGGAGGACGACGCGGTCATCCGCGACCGCGACTCCGGGGTCTTCACCGACCCGTCGAAGGTGCACGAGATCGGGCACCGCGGCAAGAACTTCACGGTACCCGGCATCCACCTCTCGGAGCCGTCGCTGCAGCGCACCCCCGTGATCTACCAGGCCGGGGCGTCGCCGCGCGGCATCCGCTTCGCGGCGGGCAACGCGGAGGCGATCTTCGTCGCGTCCTCGACGAAGGCCGGACTGAAGGCCACCGTCTCGCGGATCCGCGACGCGCTCGAGGCCGCCGGCCGCGACCGCTACTCCGCCAAGATCTACACGCTGCTCACGATCATCACCGCCGAGACCAGCGAGGCCGCGCACGAGAAGCACCGCGACTTCCTCTCGTACACGAGCGAGGAGGGCGCGCTGGTCTTCATGTCGGGCTGGATGGGCATCGACCTCTCGCAGTACGACCTCGACGAGCCGATCGGCAACGTGAAGAGCAACGCGATCCAGTCGGCCGTCGCCAACTTCCAGGAGGCGAACGAGGACGGCAGCGAGTGGAAGGTCCGCGACATCGCCAAGCTCAGCGTGATCGGCGGCCTCGGCCCGTTCGTCGTCGGCTCCCCGACCGAGGTGGCCGACCACCTGCAGGAGTGGGTCGAGGACACCGACGTCGACGGGTTCAACCTCGCCTACGCGATCACTCCCGGCACCTTCGAGGACGTCGTGGAGTTCGTCGTGCCGGAGCTGCGCCGCCGCGGCGCCTACCCCGACGAGTACGTCGAGGGGAGCCTGCGCAACAAGCTGCACGGGCGCGGCGACCGCCTGCCGTCCGAGCACCTCGGCGCGGGCTTCCGCTATCAGGCGGCCGCGACTCCGGCCTGATCGCCGGCCCGACCTCCGGGATGACCTCCGGCTCGCGAGTCCTGCGAGCCGGAGGTCTCCCCGAGCCCGGGGCCGCTCAGTCCGCGTCGCAGCGCAGCACTCCCCCGTCGACGCTCAGCACCGCCGCGCGCACGTGGCTCCGGCGCCGCGCCCGGTCGGCCGGCGCGTCGGCCAGCTCGGCCCCGTCCCAGCCCGGATGGGTGAAGTACACGATCAGCGCCGACTCCGCGTCGAGCCCCACGACGTCCGCATGGCGTCCCACGATCGGACGCCCGTCGAGCCGCTCCGGCACCGTCAGGATCAGCCCCTGCCGCTCCCAGCCGCCGACCCCGTCGGGCGAGGAGTGCACGGCCAGTCCGCGCCACTCGTCGGTGATCATCCAGTACCGCCCGCCGAGCACGAACACCTTGGGCCCCTCGTGCGGACGTCCGCCGATCGCGAGCCCCTCGACGCGCCACGACTCCGGATCGAACGGGTCGTCCGACACCGCCGCCCACGTCGTCGAGTCCTGCTCCTCGTCCTTGTACCAGAGGCGCCAGCGGCCGTCGCCGCACCGGGCGATCGCCGCGTCGATGACGCGGTCCGAGCCGAGGTCGATCGCGCCCAGGCGCTGCCACGAGACCAGGTCGTCGCTCGCGAACTGCACGAGCGCGGCGCGTCCGGTCCAGTCCGAGCGCACGCCCTCGATCCAGCTCAGCGTCATCAGGTAGCGGCCGTCGATCCGCACGATGTCGGGCGCCCACTGCGTCGACGGATCCGGGGCGTCGGCGGGATCGAGGCCGTCGACGGTGCCCGCGTACCGCCACGACGCGCCGTCCGCCGACTCCGCGACTCCGATGCGCGTGCCGTGCACCCACTCGACGCCCGGCAGATCGAGGGCTGCTCGGCGCTGCGTGTAGAACAGGCGCCACGAGCCGTCGGGCGCCTGCGCGAGCACGGGGTCGGTCGGGCCGTCGAGCAGCGGATCCTCGTAGGGGGTGCTGAAGGCGTCGGGGCGCAGCGCCGTCACCAGGCGTCCCCGATCGCGGTGGCGTCGAGCTCGCCGTCGGCGACGAGCACCTGCCAGCGCCAGCGCGCCGAGGCGGCGGGCGGCAGGGTCCAGACCTCGTGGAAGAAGGGCGCCGCGCACAGCATCGGGGTGCCCTCGCTGCGCACGAACCACGGAGCGGGCGCCACCGGGTTCCCGGGATCGGCGCGCATCGCGACGGTGACGCCCGCGCCGACCAGCGCGAGCCACTCCTCCGGTCGGCCCATCGCCTCGGCGCTCTCGCCGTGCGGAGCGAGCACGCGGGCGCCCTCGAGGCGCGGTGCCGCACGCAGGAACAGCCCGCCGTAGCCTGCGCCCGGCCGCCCGGCCGTGGTCGGCGAGCCGAAGCCGAGCGCGCGGTCGGTCAGCGACGTCCACTCGCTGACGACCTCGAGCACCGTCGCGGTCGGCCCCTCGTGCACGCTCAGCCGGCGCTCCTCCTCGAGGAATCGGCGGCCGCGCGCGTCGTACCAGCCCAGGCGCAGCCGCACCGAGTCGTGCTCCTGCGTCACCGACTCGACGAGCTGCGAGCCGTTGTTGTCGAGCTGCCGGTAGCCGTCGCCCGGCACCCAGGTGACCCCGCCCCAGAGGTTGATCTCGTCGGCGTCCTCACCGATGCGGATGTTCGACACCGCGAGGGAGAGTCCGTGGTGCCAGTCGTGATCCGGCGGGCGCAGGTCCGAGACGACGACGCCGGAGGGGGTGCGCAGCGGATGCACGAAGGGCCGCGGCGACTCCACGTGGCGCGGTGCGTCCTCCGCGAGCACGAGCGTGCCGAGGCCGGCGGCGAGCTCGACGGCGCTCACGGGCGCTGGTCCTGCACGGCGGCGCGCATCGGTCCGCGCAGTGCGGGATCGGCCAGCTCGTCGATCCGCACCGGGCCGCCGCGGCTGCTCGAGAGGTACAGCGCCGCGACGATCTCGAGCGAGCGGGCCGGCCCGGAGGCGACGTCGGGCAGCGGCCCGCCGGTCGCGATCGCGTCGTACACGGCGTCGAGGTAGGGCGCGTGGCCGCTCGGCACGTCCTCCGCGTCCGGGAACGCCCAGCCCTCGGCCTCCTCCGGCGGGACCTCGCGCGAGGGAGTGATCCGCCAGTGGGCACGGCCGTGGCCGTAGAGGTGCTCGACCTCGATCGTGGCGCGCTCGGTGTCGAGGCGGATCGCGCTCACCTCGCGCGGCGAGACCGCCGAGGTGAGCACCGAGGCGACGGCGCCCGAGGCGAAGCGCAGCACGCCGGTCGAGACGTCCTCGGTCTCGATGTCGCGCGCCTCGCGCCAGGCCTGGCCGGTCACCTCGACGACGTCGCCGACGAGGTGACCGAGCAGGTCGATCTGGTGGATGCCGTGACCGAGGGTGGTGCCGCCGCCCTCCGACTCCCAGGTGCCACGCCAGGGCACGGCGAAGTAGGCGGGATCGCGGTACCAGAGGGTGTCGCAGCGGGCCACGAGCACCCGGCCGAGCACTCCGGAGTCGAGCAGGCGCTTCACGTGGGCGGCGGCGGTGCCGGTGCGCTGCTGGAAGACCACGGCGAGGAGGCGACCGGCGGCGTCGGCCGCGGCGGTCATCCGATCGACCTCGGCGAGCGAGAGCGCCGGCGGCTTCTCGACGACGACGTGCGCGCCCCGCGCGAAGGCCGCCTCTGCCTGGGCGGCGTGCACCGCGGGCGGGGTGCAGAGGTGCACCACGTCGACCTCGGGGAGGTCGTCGATGCTCGTTCCGTGCGCGGGGATGCCGTAGCGCTCGGCGAACTCGGCGGCGCGGGCCGGGTCGGTGTCGACGGCCGCGACGATGCGGACGTCGGCTCGGGCCGCGAGCGCCTGCGCGTGGAGATGGGCGACCGCGCCCGTCCCGACGAGGGCGGCGCGGAGGAGGGGTGCGGCGGTCATGGTGTCCTTGCGGCGATCGACGGTGATGCGAGAGTCCGATGCTACCCGGGTGGCGAGACGTCTGGAAAGCGCTTGCCCGCATTCCGCATCTCCGGTCGCGTACGGGCTCAGCCGTCGAACGCCTCCGCGTACAGCTCCGCGAGCTCGGGTGAGTCCTCGCCGCTCAGCCCGCAGGTCGAGATCACGCCGTCGCGGGTGGCGAGCAGGTAGGTCGACCCCTCGTCGAACCGCAGCGGCTCGCCGTCGATCGCCGTGCCGCCGCCCTGCGGGGCGGTGACCGTCTCGCCGACCTCGCCGTGCAGCGCGTCGAGGACCGTCAGGGTGACGACGTCGCCGTCGATCCCCGTCGCCTCGGCGCGGAAGGCGGTGTCGGAGTCGGCGATCGCCTCTGCTGTGACCACGGCGCACATCGCGCTGAGGCCGCTGCCCGCCGGCGCCTGCTCGAGGCGGGTCGGCGCGGAGCCGGGTCCGAGCGCGAGGGTGAGTGCGAC